>CAYXVM010000176.1:0-4373 GCA_964468465.1 uncultured Clostridium sp. | reverse complement strand
CAAGGCGTATCATACATTTGCAGGCTGGTATTATGACAAAGAGTTTACTCAGCCCGCTTCAAACTTCAATATGCCCGCAAGCGATGTTAAACTTTACGGTAAGTGGGATGTAACGCCTATTAATATAAATTGTATATTAATAGCGGACGGAACAGAGCTTGAAACAAGACTTCTCGGCACGGTCACTCCGAATGAGAGCGGTCCTGTTTCTTACTACAAACCTGCGGATGTTGAAAAGGAAGGCTATCTCTTCGTTGAGTATTATACAGACGCAGAGCTGACAAACCTTGTCAACTGGCCCATGAGCTTCAACCTCGGTGACAGCGATGTAACAATCTATGCCCGTATGGTTGATGTTAACGGCAGAATCGTATTTGAAACAAACGGCGGTACGCCTGTTGAGGATATCACCTTCACGGCTCCCTTCCAGCCCACCGAACCGACTCCTCCTCCTCAAAAGACGGGTTATAGCTTCTATAAATGGTATTATGATGCAGCTTTGACTCAGGAAGTTGATTGGAATAAATCCTTAACTACCAACACCGGTTTCGTTGCATACGCAGGCTGGACAGCTAATCAGGTTGAAATAAAATTTGAAATGGGTACTCCGGCTTCCTCTTATGACACAACAACCGAGCAGATGAATACCATGACCGGTTATGCAAATGCACCCATCGCAGCAGAGGATGTCCCCGCAGATCCCGTAAAATTCGGTTACACATTTGACCATTGGAATATTAAGGGAACACAGACAAGATATGATTTCACCAAATATCCGTTGCAAGATGTTATCCTCGTTCCCGTCTGGAATGCAACAAGCTATTCCGCATTCATTGACATTGATTCATATGAGAAGGTTTCCGGTCAGTATGTTCCCGTAACATCTGCCCAGACAGGCGACATCGTTACCTTCAGAATGAAGTCGCTCACCAACTTCTACACAGGCTCGTCAGTCTTTGTATTTATGTATGATTCAAACTTCTTTGAGCTTGTTGATTCCGATGCTTCCGCATTTGTTGTTAACCAGAACAGTGAATATATCAGCGGCATTAATGCAAAAGTTAACGGCGTTACCAATGATTCGCTCCTTTCATGGCCCGACGGCCTTGACAGCGCAAATTATGATGCAATGATGGTAACGATTGACCCGACGGTTTCTCTTGACAATTATAACACCGAGCCCATGTCGGACGGCGAATGGATTGTTGAGTTCCGTCTCAGAGTTAAGGACACAGCAACAGGCTCCGGCAAGGTTTATATGGACAATGCATGGACCAGAACTCCCGACAATGTCATGGGAACAATGTTCTATGGCTGGTCGGCAAAGTCATCGTCAGTTGCTGAAACAACGAACAACGTTGTTATCCCGAATCTTGATAATGCCTATGCAATTATCACTATTGATGAGTCCGTAACTCCCAATACAACGGTAACGCTTGATGCAAAAGGCGGAGCTTTTTCAGACGGCTTAACTACAAAGACATATACAGGCCGTGCAGAGCAGGAAATCATCGGTTACACTTCTCCCACCCGTGCGGGCTATACGCTCACCGGCTGGGTAAAGAGCGATGATAATACCGTTACATGGGCTGAGGGCTACTACACAACAGAAGCTCTCAACAACTCGACCTTCAATGCTCAGTGGACTCCGATTGAATACGATGTCAACTTCTATGACGAGCTTGTTGACGGCACTCTGAAGTATTCAACAAAGGTTGGATATGAAACCCCGATCACAGAGCCTCCGACAGCCTTTACAAAGGTTGGCTATGTATTCGACGGTTGGGTAAACGATGAAGGCGTTGCAGTAACTCTTCCCGTCAACTGCCCGCTCGGCGGCATGGATCTCTATGCAACATGGGCTCCTGCAACCGATACAGCTTATAAGATTGTCGCAACTGCCATTAACCAGGGTACCGGCGCAACGGTCACAGCAACATCCAACATGACCGGCACAACCGGCTACACTGTCAAGATTGTTGAAACCGTTCCCGGCACTCCCGAAGCAGATACAATTTATGTAACATATGATCAGCTTCCCACTATGGCAGGCGGAAACTATAATTTTGATCCCGACAATAACCCCGCTGAGATTTCGGCAGTTATTGCTCCCGACGGTTCAACTGTTATCAATGTAAATTACATTGCAAAAACAGTAGTTTACACCTTCGATGCTAACGGTGGTCAGTTCTCAGACGGTTCGACAGAACAGACGACCTCCGGTTTATTCCAGGCATACGCAACCGCACCTACCGAAGTTCCGACTAAGGAAGGCTACGATTTCGCAGGATGGAACGGATTCAACGAAGGCACAACCAAATATACAACCGCGAGAACATTTACTGCAGTGTGGACTGCCAAGACATACACTGCGACCTTCAATGCAAATGGCGGTTACTTTGACGGCGACTCAACAGTCACTGAAAAGACGGTTGATGTTACATTCGGTTCAGCTATTACTGCTCCTTCAACGTCTCCTGCAAAAGAGGGATATAACTTCCTCGGCTGGGCTTCAACCGATACAGCAACCTCCGCTGAGCCTCTCGGCACGATGGACAGCACAAGCGGCAAAACCTTCTATGCTGTTTATGCTCTTGCAGATTATACCGTAACTTACTTTGTTGACGGCGTTGAAACATACACCGAGACATATCATATGGGCGATGCAGTTACAATCCGTGCGGCTGAGTCAAAGACCGGCTACACCTTCAGCGGTTGGAAGATTAACGGCGTTGATGCTGTTGACTTCACAATGGCAGCTGACGATGTTGAGATTGAAGGCACCTTCACCGCTAACACATATGATGTAATCCTTGATGCAAATGGCGGTTATTTTGACGGCGACACATCAGTAAAGCAGAAAGCGGTTCCGACCGTATTTGATACGGCTATTAAGGTTCCCGAAAAAGGTGATCCTGATGCTCCCGTAAGAAGCGGATATGACTTCCTCGGCTGGGCAGCAACCGCTGAATCAAAGACTCTTATCACAAACTTCGGCAATCTCACAACTGTTGACACGGTAACATACTACGCAGTATGGAACGCATTGAATGCGGATTATACAGTTGAGATTTATTATCAGGATACTACAGGTGCTTATCCTGCAGTAGCTGATGAATCCTACACCTACACAGGCCTTGTTGAATCAACGGCAACCTACAATCACGAGTATAAGACCGGATTCACATTTGACAGCGCAAACTCTGTTGAGTCCGGAACGGTTTCGGCAGAAACTCCGCTTGTTCTTGTAATTAAGTACATCCGTAACCAGTACGCTTTGTCAACCGATGTTGACGGAACCGTAACAAAGGTTGCAGATTACTACTACGGCGCAGCCGTTGCAGAGCCTGCTGCTCCTTCAAAGGAAGGCTACACCTTCACCGGATGGAGCAATCTTCCCTCAACAATGCCCGCAAGTGAAATGACCGTTACTGCAACATGGCAGGTAAATCAGTACAATATTAAGTTCTATGCTGACGAAGCAAAGACTGAAGTTGTTTATGATCAGAACCTCAACTACGGTTCATCGATGCCTGAACCGACAGCAACCAAGACCGGCTATACACTTGTTGGTTGGGCATATGCAGGCACATCGGATAAGGTTGACCTCAGCACGGTTACCGTTCCCGCACAGGCTGTTGAATTCGTTGCAATTTGGCAGGTAAATCAGTATGACATGATTTACAGAACATATAACGGTGTTTATCAGCAGTATAAGGTCAACTATGGCGAGGCACCGACAGTTCCTGAAAATCCGACAAGAGAGGGCTACACCTTCACCGGATGGAACCCGTCAGTTCCCGACACAATGCCTGCAAATACGGTAACAGTCGCAGCACAGTGGCAGATTAACCAGTACACAATTACATTTGCAAACACAGGCGATACCGTAATTGATCCCATTACCGATGATTACGGCGCATATATTACCGCTCCCGACGATCCCGAAAAGGTTGGTTACACCTTCGACGGCTGGGATCAGGAGATTCCCGAAACCATGCCCGCAGGTGACATGACCATAACGGCAAAGTGGATTGTAAATCAGTACACAATCACATTTGCCGACACAGGTGACAGCACAATTCCCGCAATCACCCAGGATTACGGAACAGCAGTTATTGCTCCCGCAAATCCGACCAAGACCGGCTACACCTTCGACGGCTGGGATAAGGAAATTCCCGCAACAATGCCCGCAGGTGATATGACGATCACGGCAAAGTGGACTATTAATCAGTACACAATCACATTTGCCGACACAGGCGACAGCGTAATTGCTCCCATCACTCAGGATTACGGCACGGCAATCACCGCTCCCGAGAATCCGACCAAGACCGGCTACACCTTCGCAGGTTGGGATACTGAAATTCCCGCAA
>CAYXVM010000175.1:0-4391 GCA_964468465.1 uncultured Clostridium sp. | reverse complement strand
ACGCAGACGGAGCGGAAATAAGCCCCTCAAAACCATATTTATTGTTGTTAAAAAAACTATAAGGGTCGGCTTTTTAAAAACCGACCCTGAATGATGCTTATTATTGATTCAGAAAAGGAATCCTGCTATCACGCCTGCCGCAACCAACACAAAGGTTATGCAGTATTTTTCAAGATATGCGCCCGCATAGGCGATAACGGTCGGGATAAACGCAAAAATTCTGCCGACAATGTTTACTTTTTTCTGCCGATAGAGCAAATCATAAAGATTCATTGCATCCTCAACAAGCGGGAATGAACTGCACAGAAGCGACGCGCCGACATACACCATCAGAGCGTAGAGAATGAAAAGCGCAGCGGAATCCCAAACGGTAATGCCCATATATTTGAGATTCATGAAGCCTGCAAGGAGAATGAAAAGCCCGGAGTTGAAATTCATAAAGCCGGGGCCCGTTGAAATAAGATAGGCGGCAAAGCCTTTCTTGGGCAGAGCGTGCTCAACATGGCCGCACGCTTCGTCTATTCTGAGATAGCCGGGAACTTCAACGGGCAAGCCGAGAAGCTTGCAGGTGAACTGCTCCCAGAAGCCTCTGATGTATGCTCCGGGGAAAGTTAAAATTTTTGAAGCGATATATAAGCCCGTCATGCTAGATCATACGCTCCTTCCGAAAGAATTTCTTCAACGGTCTTTTCACCGTTGACAATTGCGTTAACCTCGTCGGAAAGCTCCTCAGCGGTAAACGACTCAATGATTTCATCCACATAGCCTGCGTTTTCGCTCGCAAGCTGACCCTTGGTCTTGTTGAGATAAGCGCAGAGATAGAGGGTGTTAATAAGTGCGGGGTCGTTATATGCGGTTGAGTCGCCGTAATAATAATAGAGCATATAGGCGTTCTGGTCTGCGGCATATGCCTGCTCGTAGGCATTGTCATAGTCGCCCTTGAGCAGATAAATCAGCGCAAGCTGACGGTGAAGCTCGGGCACGGAATCATACTTTTCAAGCCCCTCAAGGCAGACACCCTCGGCCTTTTCAAGCTCGCCCTTGATGCGGAAATAAACCGTTTCAAGAGTGAACGCCGTGTCGTAATCCTCGTTATAATCCATGAACTCGCTGAGCAGACTGTCCACCTTGGCGGAATCGTTCTGAGCAAAAGCGATAGCCATTCTCATCTCATAGGCGCTGAGAAGCGTTTTGTTGTTCTCTATTACGCCGTCAAGGATTTCTGCGGCTTCATCAAGCCTGCCCGCATTAAAGAGGGCAGAGGAATAATCGGCGCTGTAAAGCCACGAATAGTCTTTCTTTTCCGCTTCGTCGTCTTTTTTGACCGCTTCAAGAAGCTCAATCTGAGTGTCAAGATCCTCGTTCAGATAAGCGGCGGCATTGAATTTATAATAGTCAATGAAAATATCCTTGATGTTTTCCTGACCCTTTACGGCTTCAAACGCTTTTAAGGTTTCTTCTGCGTTTGTTTTGCCGTCAAGCATGTCGTTGATGGGGTCGGAAAGTGCCTCATAGGACGCCTGAAATTCGTTGATGAAATCTGCATATTTCTTGAGAGGACGGATTTTTTCCATCTCCTCAAGAGTGAAATATGATTTTGCAACCGAATATGCTTCAAGCGGAGAGGTGCATTCAGCGGCGCATTTAACGATTTTTGCTTTGATTCCCGTGCCTGCCTGAACGAACGGAGTCGGGCTTCCGAATGACGAGGTTATTTCGTCAACAACGGAGCTGACCTGGCTGTATTCGTTGAAAGCGGTGTACCAGCATTTCTGCCTTGCGTAATAATCGCCCTTTGCAGATTGGAGCGCAGGCGCACAGTTGAGAGCGGCTGAAATAAAAGCAAAGGCGCCGACAATAATAACCGCAATTCCTGCAATCCAGCCGATAAACGGGATTTTTCTTTTAAGCATGGCGGCTTCGCATTCGGGGCAGTAATCGCTGTCCTCATCTTTTCTGCTTTCTCCGCAGATCGTGCAAAGCTCGCTTTCGTCAATTTCTTCCGGTTCGGGGGATTCTTCGGTTTCCTCCGCTTCTGCGCCGTCGGTTTCGGAAACAGCCTCCAAGCTTTCCGATTCCACTGTTGCAGGTTCGGATTCGGGAACGGGTTCTGCCTGTGTTTCGGGGCTTTCTGCGGATTCTTCCGTGATTTCGCCGACGGTGATTTCCTGCTGCTCTGCGGCAGCCTCTTCCTCCTCGGGAACGCCGTTAATAGGTTCTTTATCCAAAGCTCCATGCCTCCTTGTTTTTGTGCTATAATTCATTCTATCACTAATTATTCAACAGTTCAAACATTTTTTGAATAATTTACACACTTTTTATATTTTATTTTCTTCGCCGACTGCTCTTACGGGTGGGGAAGACCCTTTCTGTAAGCCGCCATAATATCCTTGAACACTTCTGCGTTTGAGGGCGGAGTCCAGGTTATTGCGTTTGCGCCTGCGTTTATTGTTGCCGTTATGCTTTCGCCCGTCTGACCGCCGGTTGCAATAACCGGAAAATCAGGGTGTTTATCCTTGATTTTTGCAACAATTTCGGGCGTTTTTGCCGCCGCAGAAACATTGAATATATCCGCTCCGCTTGCGATTCGGGCCTCAACATCATCATGCTCCGAAACGACAGTCACAACAACGGGAATATCAATCGATTTTTTCAGCTCCGTGATAATCTCGTTTTTTGTCGGAGCGTTTACGACAACGCCCAATGCGCCCTGATATTCGGCGTGGAGCGCAAGGTTAACGACCCTCGGTCCCTGCGTTAAGCCGCCGCCGACCCCGACAAAAACGGGCACATCCGCCGCAGTCATAACCGCCTGAGTTATTATGGGCTGGGGAGTGAACGGATAAACGGCGATAACGGCATCGGCGTTGGTGTTGCGGATAATTCCCGCATCGGTTGAAAAAAGCAGGGATTTGATTCGCCTGCCGAGAATTTTTATACCCGTGCAGGCATAAATTTCTTGGGGAACGGTCAGCATGAAGTCTCGGAGATAGCCTTTGACCTCGGGCATGTTTTGCTCTTTCATTTTCATTTTCCTTTCCCGCCGCTGAAAAAACACTATACATAATATGCGGCTTGTGCTATAATAAACATATAAATATACCTTTATTATAGCGTAAAAAAAGCACATTTTTATGAGAATTCAGAATTAAAACCCCGTCAAAGGCTTTAATTACCATATTTTACAAATAATTAATATTTTTATCGGAGGAATAAGCATGAAAGAAATTAACATCAGAGAGCTTGAAAAAAGCCCCGTGGAGCTTATTGCGGACGGTTGGGGTCTTGTTACGGCGGGAAATGCCGAAAAATTCAACACGATGACCGTCAGTTGGGGCGCAGTTGGCGAGATTTGGGGCAAGGATGCGGCGTTTATTTTCATTCGCCCGCAGAGATACACCTTTGAATTTATCGAAAAAGAAGATATTTTCACAATTTCGTTCTACGGCTCGGAGTATAAAGACGCTCTCAGGCTTTGCGGCTCAAAAAGCGGCAGGGATATCGACAAGGCGGCGGCGTGCGGCCTTACGCCCGTTTTCGTTGACGGGGGAGTGACCTTTGAGCAGGCGGAATATACGATAGTCTGCCGCAAGATGGCGGGGCAGTTTCTCGACCCCTCGGGCTTTATCGACCCGTCAATCGAAAGCAATTATTCAAAAAAGGATTATCACAAAATGTATATCGGCGAGATTCTTAAAGTCTATAAGAAATAATAGCAACAATTAATTAAATCGGGAAACCAAAAAACAAACGCACGGCGCACCTGCTCCGAGAGAGGGTACGCCGTGCGTTTTGCTTCTTTCAGTTTTTCACCCAATGTTATTGATATGACATTCTTAATCGGTTTGGTGAATTCAATATAATCCGAAACGCAGTCGGACGCAATAAACCGGCTATGACAATGATGTTACTCTGCGTGACAATGGGAAAATCGTAAATAATAAACGGTTAAATCAATGAATTTGTTTTTGTTAGCTGACGGATTAGATTTCAGTTTAATAATATGTTCATCAACAATCCAATCAAAAGGCAAACCGCCGCCGTAACGACAGCACTAACAATAACCTTTAATACATTTTGGTATGGGCGCTTTCCTGCTTCAACCGCTTTGTGGATTTCATCTAATTTTTCACCTTTACAAAATGCAACAATTTCCTTATATGTCTGTATATCATTTTCTTTTTTGATTTTTTCAACCTTCAAAGACCAGAATATGGTAACAGCGAAAATTATTCCAAACGGAATAAGCGCATACCGTTCAAGCCACATAAACAAAGGCACAGCCGATAAAATCACCACAATAAGATGAACTGTATAAATGGTGCTGTAATGACCTAACTTCTTAACTTCCTGCTCGTTGATAATTTCTTTCATTGTCTCTATATCTCCTT
>CAYXVM010000174.1:0-4396 GCA_964468465.1 uncultured Clostridium sp. | reverse complement strand
CGTCAACGCCGATTTCGCCCCAGGGGAGCTCAGCAGCGTTAGCTTTTGCATAGATAGTAAGGGTCTTGCCGTCAACAGTGATGGTGCCTGCTTCGTCGTCAGCGCTTACTGTGTGAAGGCCTTCGCCGATTCTGCCGCAGTAGCCGCCCTGAGCGGTGTCGTACTTGAGAAGGTTAGCGAGCATTGAGGGCTTTGTAAGGTCGTTGATAGCAACAACATCATAGCCTTCTGCGCCGAACATCTGACGGAAAGCGAGACGGCCGATTCTGCCGAATCCGTTAATAGCAACTTTAACTGACATAATAATTACCTCCGAATTTTGTTATTATATTTTGACCGTATCTATTTTATACATTTTTGCAAAAATATGCAACAGTTTTTTGCTGATTTTTTTTGTTTTTTGAAAGTTTTGGTATTCTGAACAAAATTGCATGAAAGTTAAGCCGAAAGGGCGTTAAACTGACAAATAAAAACGGGATTTTCACAGATAAAATTTAAAATATTTTTCTATTTATGATATTTGCCTCCGCTTGAAATCATAAAAGCACGGTAGATTTGTTCAAGAAGCATGACCCTTGCAAGCTGGTGAGGGAAGGTCATCGGGCTCATTGAAAGGCGGAATTTTGCCCTGCTTTTGACTTCGGGCGACAGCCCGTGAGAGCCGCCGATGATGAAGCAGAGCGAGCCGAAGCCCGAAACGGCGCATTTTTCGATTTCTTTTGAAAAGCTCTCAGATGAAAGCTCTTTACCCTCAATGCAGAGCGCAAAAACAGCCTCGTTGGGAGAGATTTTTGCGAGAATCCGTTCGCTTTCGTCGCTGAGAGCGGCGGAAATCTGAGCGGGATTCGGATTCTCGGGCAGTCTTGCGGGTGTCAGTTCTGTTATTTTGAGGCGGCAGAATGCGCCAAGCCTTTTTTCATATTCTGAGCAAGCGGAGCGGAGATATTCTTCTTTCAGCTTGCCGATACATATAATGTTAATGTTAATCATTCAAATCACCTTTTGCCGTCATTTATTTTGAAAATAAAACATATTTTATAGAAAAGGGATGCGGGGTGACGAGTTTTGAAAATGCTGAAAGAACGGCTGATTGTGGCGGCGTTTTGTATTTTTGCGCTTGTTTGCTGTGCGGTAGGGATGCGGCTTTCGGAGAAGAATCCGGTGCCTGCTCAGCAGCCCGAAGCGGAGAGCGCAACGAGCGAGAGCTACATAAAATGGGTTGATTTTTCGCCGACATATTCTGCGCTTGCCGACACAATGGAGCTTGATATCTCAACCTACAAAACGCAGAGACATCTCTCGTGGATAGACACGCTGTCGTATCTTGCCTGCAAAAACGGCGGCAATTTCAGCAGCTATAAGCGCTCCCAGCTTGACAAGCTCGTTGAGGCTCTCGGCGATGACATGACCCCCGATGACTTAATGAGAGAAAACAAATATTACAATTTTTATAAAAAGGCTTACGGAGCAGTTCTTTCGGGAATGCTCGGCGAATACACAAAGGCGGCTCCCGACGGCAGCGGAGGAATCAAAGCCGTTGAGGGCTACGGGCTGAGAGCCTATTCTCCGATAGCCGAGGGCTTTTGGTTCAGC
Source organism: uncultured Clostridium sp. (assembly GCA_964468465.1). Taxonomy (GTDB): domain Bacteria; phylum Bacillota; class Clostridia; order Oscillospirales; family Acutalibacteraceae; genus CAG-177. The sequence continues at coordinate 2,803 of CAYXVM010000174.1, read as the reverse complement.
CACTATGACGATTTCGGGGATTCCCGTTCGTTCGGCTACAAAAGGAGGCATCTCGGCAACGACCTCATGGGCTCAATCGGAACGCCGATTGCCGCAGTTGAGGGCGGAACGGTTGAAGCTATCGGCTGGAACCGTTACGGCGGCTGGAGAATCGCCGTGAGAAGCTTTGACGGCAAAAGGTCATATTATTATGCTCACTTCAGACGGAACAAGCCGTATAAAGAGGGGTTGGAAATCGGCTCAAAGGTCAGAGCGGGGGAGATAATAGGTTATCTCGGAATGACGGGTTATTCGTCGGAAGAAAATGTCAACGGAATGAATGTGCCGCATCTTCATCTCGGCATGCAGCTTATATTTAACGAGGTTCAGAAAGAGGGCAACAATCAAATCTGGATTGATATGTATTCAATCGTTGAATTGCTTAACAAGAATAAAGCAACGGTTGTCAAGGACGAAGAAAGCGGCGAATATAAACGGGTTTATGATATTTTTGACGACACATATCCCGAGGATATGAGGCATCTGACAACCTTGCCGCAAACTGAGGTCACAGAGCAATGACGGGGTTTCTGTCACCCGCAACCGAAAGCAGATAATCGATATTCTCCCTTGCGCCTGCCATTGACATCGCCGAACGGGTGGTTTCAAAGGCGAGCGAGGGGAGATTATTTTCTTTGCTTAAATGCCCGAGAACAAGCCTTGTTGTGCCCGATTCAACGAGCCTTACCGCCGCTTCGGCACAGCTTCCGTTGGAAAGATGGCCGAAGTTTGACAGAATTCTTTGCTTCAAGAAAAACGGATAAGGGCCGTTCTGGAGCATCCCGATATCATGATTCGATTCGAGCAAAACGAGGTCACAGCCGCTGACGGAATTCGTGAAATCCTCTGTTATATGCCCCATGTCGGTTGCAACGGCAAGCCTTTTTCCGTCGGGGGTGACAACAGTGAAGCCCGTGCTTTCAAGGCTGTCATGCGGAGTTTTGAACGGCTTTATAAACATACCGCCCGCTTCCGTTCCGTCGCTCGGAATAACCTGAGCGTCAATATCGGGGGTGACGGCTTTGGCTTCAGTCATTCCTTTGAGAGTGCCCGCCGAGGAATAGACCTTTATGCCGTAACGCTTTGCGAAAACCCGTATTCCGTTGATATGGTCGGTATGTTCGTGAGTAACGAAAATTGCAGCAACGGATTTCGGGTCAACGCCGATATCGCCGAGAGCCGTCTCGGCTTTTTTTGCGCTGACGCCGATATCAATGAGTATTCCGCCCTGAGAACAGCCGATATAAGTGCAGTTGCCGCTGCTTGATGAAAACAAAGAACAAAATTTAGCCATATTTACCCTTTCAAAGCTTCTGAAAACGGGCTGTTCCGTCATGGAACAGCCCGTTACATAATTATTTAATACATTATATAATCGGGAAATCAGCCCGCAGTTGAAAGACTTGTGGGTTCGGGGCAGTAAACACGCTTTATGTCTGCTCCGAGACCGCTGAATTTTTCAACAACATCCTCATATCCTCTGTCGATATGAAGAATATCCTCAATCTCGGTTCTGCCCGAAGCTGCAAGACCCGCAATCAGCATCGCCGCACCGGCTCTCAGATCATCTGCCTTGACGGGAGCTCCTTTGAGCTGTTCAACGCCCTGAACAACAGCAAGCTGACCGTCTGCTTTAATCTGAGCACCCATTCTGTTCAGCTGCTCCGCATAGCGGAAACGGTTTGACCAGATGCTTTCGGAAATAATGCTCGTTCCGTCCGCAAGAGCGAGGAGAACCGCCATTTGAGGTTGCATATCGGTCGGGAAGCCGGGGTGAGGCATGGTTTTGATGTTGCACTTGCCGGGTCTGCGGTCAAGCGAAACTCTGACGGCGTCGTCAAACTCTTCAACCGTTGCGCCGCATTCTATAAGCTTTGTTGAGATTGATTCAAGATGCTTGGGAATAACATTCTTTATCAGAACATCGCCTCTTGTTGCCGCTGCGGCAACCATATATGTGCCTGCTTCAATCTGATCGGGGATTATGGAATATGTGCAGCCGTGAAGCTGTTCAACTCCTCTGACCTTGATAACATCCGTTCCTGCGCCTCTGACATCTGCGCCCATTGAGTTCAGGAAGTTTGCAAGGTCAACGATATGAGGCTCTTTTGCGGCGTTTTCGATAACGGTCAGGCCGTTTGCCTTAACGGCGGCAAGCAGAATGTTGACCGTTGCGCCGACAGAAACCATGTCAAGATAAATCGGGCTGCCGATAAGCTTTTCGGCCTTTGCGTCAACAATGGCATTATCTTCAACCGAAACGGTTGCGCCGAGAAGCTCAAAGCCCTTGATGTGCTGGTCGATAGGTCTTGCGCCGAGGTAGCAGCCGCCGGGCATTGCAACCTTGGCTCTCGAGAACCTGCCGAGAAGCGCACCGATGAAATAATAGGATGCGCGCAGATGCTTGGTCATATCATGCGAAATGACAAAAGAATCAACACGGCGGGAATCTATTTCTATTGTATTTTTATTTAAAAGGCGGACACGGGCGCCAATGTGATTGAGAATCTTCATCATGTAGCTGACATCGCTGATTGAAACGGGAAGATTTTCAATAACACAAACATCCTGAGAAAGGATTGCGGCGGGGATAATCGCAAGAGCGGCGTTTTTTGCTCCGCTGATTGAAACTTCGCCGTGAAGCGGAGTGCCGCCGTTGATTATAATTTTCTCCAAGAGTGTTCCCTCTTTCGTAGTTATTGAAATATGAAAAAATATGATTTTATCCACAGATATCAAAATTATATCATTAATTAAGCGTTTT
>CAYXVM010000173.1:0-4400 GCA_964468465.1 uncultured Clostridium sp. | reverse complement strand
GCGGAATCAATAGATTCAACGCCCCTCTTGACGAGCGCTTTAGCCCGTCTTGCAAGCTCGGCGGCGTCCTTGGTTTTTTGCTGCTCCTTTTTGAGCTTGTCCAGCTCCTGCAAAAGTGTGTATGCCTCACGCTTGGCTTGCTCAACAACTCTGAGCGCCTGCGAACGGGCTTTTTCAATTTCCTGCTCACGGAGCGACGAAATTTCCGCTTTCAGCTTTTCGGCGTCAGCTTTTTCCTTTGCCGCATTTTCCGAAAGCTGTTTTGCACGGTCGTATTCATGCTCCATTTTCTGCCTTGTTTCTTCAAGACGGTCAACAACATTTTCAAACGCCTTGTTTTCGCTTGAAACAAGCTCGCTTGCCCGCTTGATAACCTCAGGGTCAAGCCCGAGCTTTTCGCTGATTGCAAGGGCGTTCGATTTGCCGGGAACGCCGATAAGCAGGCGGTAGGTCGGGCGGAGGGTTGCAACATCAAATTCACAGCAGCCGTTTTCAACTCTCGGAGTTTCAAGCGCATAGGCTTTCAGCTCGGCATAGTGAGTTGTTGCGGCGATTTTTGCGCCCTTGAAATGCAGAGCTTCAAGGATTGAAATTGCAAGAGCGGCGCCCTCAACAGGGTCTGTTCCCGCTCCGAGCTCATCAATCAGAATAAGACTGCGCTCGTCCGCTTCATTATATATATCAATAATATTGGTCATGTGCGCCGAGAAGGTCGAGAGCGACTGCTCAATCGACTGTTCGTCGCCGATATCGGAAAGGATTTTGTCAAAAACGGATATTTCACTTCGGTCGGCTGCGGGAATCATAAGACCGCACATCGCCATCATCGAAAGCAGGCCGAGCGTTTTTATCGAAACGGTTTTACCGCCCGTGTTCGGACCTGTTATAACGAGCGTATCAAAATCCGAGCCGAGTGAGATATCAACGGGCACAACCTTTTTCGGGTCAATAAGCGGATGCCTTGCCGAACGGAGATTGATAACGCCTCTGTCGTTGAGAATCGGCGGTGCGGCTTTGATTTTATAGGCATATTGCGCTTTTGCAAAAATCAGATTCAGCTCAAGAGCGCATTCGTAGCTGTTTTTGATGCTGTCGGCAAAATCTCCCGCCTGAGCCGAAAGCTCGCTGAGAATGCGGTCGATTTCTTCACGCTCCTTGGTTTGCAGAACCCTGATTTCGTTGTTGGCTTCAACAACCGCCATCGGTTCGATGAATACGGTTGCGCCGCTTGCCGAGGTGTCATGCACAAGACCCGCAATTTCGCTGCGGTATTCGCTCTTGACCGGCACAACATATCTGCCGTTGCGCTGAGTGACTATATTTTCCTGAAGAAACTTTGAATGAGTCTGCGAACGGGAAAATTTTTCAAGCTGTTCACGCACTTTGGCTTCCTGAATCCTGATTTTGCGCCTGATATCGGCAAGAGCGGGGGAAGCGTTGTCGGAAATTTCTTCCTCGGTGACAATGGCGTTGAAAATTGCCGTTTCAAGATATTTATTCGGCGCAAGAGCGCTGAAAAGCGGGTCAAGAACGCACTCAACCCCTGCGTTTGAGGCTCTCCATTGAGAAAGAGTGCGGATAACTCTGAGCACTCCGCCGATGTCGAGCAGTTCTTTCGGGCTGAGCACGCTGCCTGCGTTGGCTCGGCTCAGAGCATTGTTGACATTTTTAAGCCCGCCGAATGACGGACCGCCGAAACGGGCAAGGAGCATATGAGCGTCCTCGGTCTGCTTCAGCAAGGCTTTTGCAAGGTCAAGGTCGGTCTCGGGCTTCAGATGCACGGCATTATAACGGGCATCTTCACAGCTTGTAAATTCCGCAAGCTTTTCAAGAACCTTGTCAAATTCAAGAGCCTTTGAATGTTTATCAAATGAATTCATATAAGTCTCCTATTTTTGTTACTGCGAGGAGAAACGGGAGCGGCTTATTCAATTTCTTCGCCGCTTTCATCGGTTGAGGCTTCGGAGCTGTCCTCATCTGATGAGGTCTCCTCATTTTCTGATGTGACGGTCTCTCCGTTTTCATTTGTCAGGGCTTCGGCGGTGGTTTCAGCCGCCGAGGTTGACTCGGTGAACGGAACGGTTGCAGAAACAGGCTCGGTTTCGGGCGGACGGCTCTGCTTATCGGTTGTTCCGATAACCTCCTGACCGTCTGCCGCCTGAATCGAAGAAACATACATTCCTCCGCTGCGTTCACGCAGGGTTATTTTCATGTATTTGTCGGGCTCGGGGGCGGCGTATTCGCCGTCGGCAACCTGAACCCACGCCTTGTTGCCGATATAGCCTACGCTCAGAATGACCGAGCTTCCCTGCTTCTCAATGTCGTAAACCTTTGGAGTGTAGGCGGATTCAACGCCCGTAATGGGCAGAATGTAGCTTTTGAGAGCGGCGTCATAGGTTATGTCGTATTCGCTCATGTTGATTGAAGAATGCATTGATGCAATGTCGATTTCCGTTCCGAAAAGGCCGATAAAATACTGCTCTATATCCGACTGCGGAACAATAATTCCGATGGTGTCACCCTCGGAATAGGGGTATTTGTCCGCTCCGTCCTCGCTCATAAGCAAGGCCCAGACTGCGCTGTTGAGAAGCTGAGAAACATCCGCCTGAGTAAGGTCGTCAAACGGATCGGGGTCAAACATAACCACGGGAGTCAGCATTTTTTCGTATTCTTTTTTTTCGGCTGTTTTATCCGTCAGATTTCCGATGCCGTCAACCGACAGTTTAATTACGGTGACTGCGCCGATGATTGCGAGAATCACGGCGAGAATGCCGATGGGGAAGGCAAGCTTATTCTTTTTGCCTTTTTTGTTTTTATTCGTTGCCAATTCAATAACCTCCGTTGATTACCTTATCTGACCGTTGCCGCTGATAACATATTTTGAGCTGACCATGTGGGCAACGCCGAGCGGACCTCTTGCATGGAGCTTCTGGGTTGAAATTCCGATTTCTGCGCCGAAGCCGAATTCTCCGCCGTCGGTGAATCTTGTTGAAGCGTTGACATAAACTGCGGCGGCGTCAACCTGAGCCTTGAATTGCTCTGAGGCGGCGTAGCTGTCGGTGACAATCGCTTCGCTGTGACCCGTGCCGTATTTTGCGATATGCTCAATTGCTTCGTCAATGCTTTCAACAACTTTAACGCTGATTTTATAGTCAAGATATTCCTTTGCCCAATCCTCGGGTGAGGCGGGCTTAGCATAGGGCAGGATTTCGCAGACCGCTTCATCGCCCATGATTTCAACGCCCTTTTCTTTCAGCCTGTCGCCAACGGCAAGCAGAGCAAGCTCGGCGATATCCTTGTGAACAAGCAGGCTTTCGCAGGCGTTGCAGACCGAAACACGGGAAGCCTTGGCGTTGACAACGATATCTGCCGCCATGTCAATATCCGCCGCAGCATCAATATAAACATGGCAGTTGCCGACTCCCGTTTCAATAACGGGAACGGTGGCGTTTTCAACAACAGAGCGGATAAGCCCCGCTCCTCCTCTCGGAATCAGCAGGTCAACATAGCCGTTAAGGCGCATGAGGTCTGTTGCCGCCTGTCTTGAAATATTTTCAATAAGAATAATGCAGTCCTCGGGCAAGCCTGCCTGAGCGATTGCCTCCCTCATAACGGAAGCAATTGCTTTGTTGGAATTAACGGCTTCCTTGCCGCCCTTGAGAATAACCGAGTTGCCCGCTTTCAGGCATATCGCCGCCGCATCTGCCGTAACATTCGGTCTTGCTTCAAAAATAACCGCAATAACGCCGATGGGAACGGTGACTTTTTCGATTCTGAGACCGTTCGGTCTTGTTTCGCCGCTGAGAACTCTGCCGAGAGGGCTTTCGCTTTCAGCAACATGGCGCAGACCGCTTGCCATTGAAGCGATTCTGTCGCCCGAAAGGGTCAGACGGTCAATCATCGCTTCGGACATTCCCGAAGCGGAGGCGGCTCTGATATCCTTTGAATTTTCTTCAAGAATATATTCCGTATTGTTTTCTAGCGCATCGGCGGCTGAGCGCAGGGCTTTATCGATAACCGCCGAGCCCGCTCTTGAAAGAATCCTTTGTGCATCCTTTGAGCGTGCGCCGATTTCAATCATTTCATTCAATTTTCTCTACCTCCCGTGCCTTAAAGAAAGTGCCAATCTGCCTGCCGTCGATAACTTTATATATATCTTCGGGGTCTTCGCCGTTCATAACAACGGTATTGATTCCGCTTTCGGTTGCAATCTGAGCGGCGTGAAGCTTCGTTATCATTCCGCCCGTTCCTCTGTCCGTTCCGCTGCCGCCTGCAAGGGCAAGAATGTCATCGGTTATTTTATCAACGCTGGTGATGAGAACCGCATCGTCATTCTCTGCGGGATTTGCGCTGAAAAGTCCGTCAATATCGGTTAATATAATCAGCATATCTGCGTCAAT
>CAYXVM010000172.1:0-4414 GCA_964468465.1 uncultured Clostridium sp. | reverse complement strand
CTCTTAACCCCAATGGCTGCCGCCTCATATTCTTCGCCAAGCTCACGCAGCGTTTTCATCATTTCTTTTTTCCCCTTTCAAAATATAATCAATTGTCACTTCAAAAAACATGCTGAGGCTCAGAAGTTCGGCGCTGTTTGGCTCTGCTCCGTTTTCAAGCATTTTAAGCCTTGCCGTCGTCATTCCGAGCGCACGGGCAAGCGACTTGGGCTTGATGCTTTGGCTCAGGCGAAGCCGTCTGATTCTGTCGCCCGACGAGCCGCCCTCAGCGTTCCTTGCGGCGGAAATAACTCTCGCCCTGCCAAGAATTATTGAAACAGCGGATTCATCAAACAGATTTTCCTGATACATGACAACATAGCGAAGCACCCTTTCAAGCTTTTCTTCGCCGTTTTTCAGAGTTTTGCTGATTAATGAAATACTGCATCCCCTGCTATTAGCCAATTGCGTTATCGTTTTTGAATCGAACCAATGTCCCATTATGACCTCACGCTCAAAATCGGTCAGCTCTGTTCTTATTGCCCTTTCAAGTAAAAAAGACAAATCAACTTCCCTCTTTCTCCATGCATATTCAGCAGGAGTTTCACATTGTTTGCAGCATCTGCCGCAGCATACCCTCTGAGCCGCTTTGATCTCATCTTCGCTCGGAAATTCCCTCTGGAAAGCCGAGCAGAAATCCCGGTCTTGTATTTCCGGATTGTATGACATCCTGTTTTGTTCACCTCTTTAATAATAGTTATACTATTAATTATAATGAACATATGTTCGTTTGTCAAGCACTTTGTTACATTTTTCTGCAAAAAGCTTGACAATTTTAATAGTTTAGCTCATAATATGATTTACAAGAATAATATTCGGATTATTATAAAAGCTTTGGGGGCATGGGATAAATGAACATAATCAAGGAACTCAGAAAAGAAAAGGGAATATCGCAGAAACAGCTTGCAGATCTTTGCTGCGTTCATCAAACGGCAGTCAGTCAATGGGAAAACGGAAGAACCGTGCCCGACACAAACAGCCTTAAACTGCTTGCGGGCGCTTTCGGAGTTTCGGTTGAAACTCTCCTCGGAATAGATAAACCCAATGAAAACCGCATCCCCGGCTTTATGCACCTTACTGCGGCAACGGCAAGAAAGCTGCTCGGCGAAAGTGAGCTTTTTGCGCTGACTGCATCTGACAATGGCATGGCACCGACGATTCAGCTCGGCGACACGGTAATAATTAAACGGTGTCCCGACCCCGAAAGCGGTTCACTTGTTGCAGTTGCAATCGGTGATAACTCCGTAACCGTCAAAAAGCTGATAAAAAAAGACACAAGCATTTTGCTTGTGTCCGAAAATACGGCTTATGAGCCGATGCTTTTTACTTTTGAAGAAATCAGAACAACTCCGATTGTCATAATCGGAAAAGTGATTGAAATGCGCCGCACCTTTTAGTTACCAAACTAAGCAGCAAGCATGTTCAACGCAGTTGAAAGCTGATTATCCTGCTCGGGGGTCAGCAGTTCAAGGTCAACCGTACTGCCGGTTGAAAGAGTGACCTCAATCTCAGGCTCGATTCCGATTTTATCGTAAACCGCCGCCGCTCCGCCTTTTGGTTCAACAAGGGCAACGGTCAGCAGAACAGCTCCGCCGTCCTCAAGAGCGAAAAGCTCCTGCATCGTTCCGACTCCCGCAGTTTTTGTGCCGATAAGCTGAGCCTGGCTGATGTCACGCAAATCGCAGGCAAAAAGCTCCGCAGGTCCGCTTGTGTTTCCGTTTATCAGAACCGCAAACGGCATCGTGATATTGCTGTTCTCGGCGGTAAATACTTTTTTCTTATAAATGTTGCCGTTTTTATCCTTTGCAACGGCGATATTATCCGAAATTGCGGGCACAATGACATCAATGACCTGCGCCGCATAATCAATGCTTCCGTCGGAGGTGTTGCGAACATCAAAAATCAGGCTTTCAGCACCCTGTTCAATAAGCTTTTCTGCCGCCGCCTTGAATTCCGAGGCGGTATTTTTATAGAATCCGCTTATTTTAATATAGCCGACATTCCCCGAGAGACTGCCTCTGACGCTCGGAATAGAGAATCCGAGCATAGGCTCAACGGTTTTCGTTTCGCCGTCTCTCTCATATTCAACCTTGACCGATGAAAGCAAACTGCCGTAAAGCAGTTCATTAAGCTGAGCATAATTATTCATCGTGACCGAGGTGTTGTCAATCGCCGTTATGACATCGAGGGCTTTAAGACCCGCCTTAGCCGCAGGCGATTCCTCATAAACATGAGTAATAACAAACTGACCCGTGCGGTAATTATATGCCGTTTCAACGCCGATTCCCGTAACGCCGCCCTCAAGACGGGCTGTGTAATCCGAATACTCGGCGGCGCTGAGATAAAGGCTGTTGGAATCACCCAAACCATTGACATAGCCTGCGGCAAGAGCCGCATTGAGCTTGTTCTGATCCTCAACCGAGCCGTAAAAATAGTTCGATACTATTTTATTTATCTCGTCAACTGCCTCATAGGTCTGCGAACGCTGAGAAATATCGCTCATGATGCTGTTGAAAATCTGACGGGATACCACCATGGTTATTGCAAAGGTCGCCGTTATCGATATTATTATCAGAGAAATGCTCAGACCGAGCGAGATTTTTCTGTTCACGGATAGCTCCCTTTCTCATTACGGTTTTGAAACATAATTGAGCGGGTTAACCCTGCTGACCGAGCCGTCAGCCTTTTTAACTCTGACCTCAAAGTGAAGGTGCGGGCCCGTAACATTGCCCGTTGCGCCGATTATGCCGATTTTTTCACCTTTTTTGACAACCTGACCGACGGAAACAAGGATATTATCCGAATGAGCATAAAGCGTCTGAGTTCCGTCGCCGTGGTCGATAACACAGTAGTTGCCGAAGCCCGAGTTCCAGTTGCCGTCATTCTTGGCGATTATTACTTCACCGCCCTGAGCGGCATAGAAGGGCTGGCCTCTCGTGTTACCGTCGCTCTTGACGATATCAATGCCCCAATGCGGCGAACCGTCGGAATATGCGGGATAACCCGCAGTTATACGGGTGTCGCCCTTGACAGGCCACATCATGTCACCGTCATTCTCATATTCCTCGTCGGGAACATCGCCCTGAGACGAGCCGTGCTGTCTGATGTATTCATCAATTTCGGCTTCGAGAGCTTCTCTCTCCGCCTGCTGACGCTTGATTGTCTTTTTATAAACATCGCTGTCTTTATCAAGCTCATTGATGATATATTTCAATTCATCGTATTTTTCGGTAGCGTCGCTCTTTTTTGACTGCTGAGCCGCCTTATTGCTTTCAAGCTCATCTTCACGCTCGCTGAGCGAATTCATCTGAGAGTCAAGCTCGGTTTTCTTTTCTTCAAGAGTCGTTTTCTTATCTTCAAGCTCTTTCTGAAGGTCGTTAAGCTCGTTTATCTTGTCTGCAAGGTCGTTGACAAGCTGAGCGTCATTTTCAGAAACGCTTGTTACAAGCTCTTTTCTCGCAAAGAACGAAGAAATATCGTCGCTTGAAAGCAAAAGCTCAAGGGTTGAGCCCGTGCCGCCCGCCATATAATTCTCACGGATTCTCGCAAGAAGCATTTCACGGGTTTCCGCCATAAGAGCGTCTGTCTGTTCAATCTGAAGCTCAATCTCGCTTATTTGCGAATTGATGCTTTCAATGTCATCGGTCGTAACGTCAATGCTTGACTGCAGATCGCTGATATCCCCGTTAAGGATATCAATGCTTTCATCAAGCAGATCAATCTGTTCTTCAATTTTTTCTATCTGACTGCTGATATTTTCAGCCTTTTTCTCGTTGGTTTTGATATCCTGCTGAACCTGAGCAAGCGCCTGCTCATTTTTTTCAATATCTTTCTCAAGCTCCTCATAGCGGTTCTGCATTTCGTCAAGGCTCTCCTCCGCCGAAACGCAGGGCACAACAGCGGTAATCAAGCAAACCAGCGCAACGCAGAAGCAAAGAAGTCTTTTCTTAAAAGCTGTTTTATCAGTCTTCAAGTTCAACAAACTTCCTTTCTTTCAAGTATTTTCTGATTGATGTTGCGCTTCCGAAAACACCCGTAAAAATGCCGATTCCGACAAATACCGCAACAAGATAAGGCGCATAATCAAGGAAGCTGACTCTGACCTCTCCTCCGAGGCCTGAAAGCACGGCTGAGAATGAGCCGAGCGCAAATTCATAAACACCCCATACAGCCGCCGTGGCAAGCAGACCTGCAATGATTCCGATTATGATGCCCTCAACCATGAAAGGCCAGCGAATGAACGAGTTGGTCGCTCCGACGCTTTTCATAATGCTGATTTCAAGCCTGCGGCTGAACATTGTAACCTTAACCGTATTTGAAATAATAAACAGAGAAACGACAAACAGCAGAATTATAATGCCGAAGCTGATGTAAG
>CAYXVM010000171.1:0-4425 GCA_964468465.1 uncultured Clostridium sp. | reverse complement strand
GAAATTATAATGGAATTGACCGAAGCGGAATCGGTCTTTCAAATGTATTTTTATCCGTTGCTTGATTATATTTATTCATTTTTTAAGGATTTATTTGAAATATCGTAAAATTTCATTTGCTTAACCGTTTACAAGCCCGAATTTTTTTGTTAGAATATGCATATAACATTCATTAAAACGGAGGATAAAGGCATGGAGAACTCAAGAAAAATTACTTTTCTTTCATACAGAAAAAACATTGAGCTTGACGCCGCAACCGTTCTCTATGTTGTTGTGAGAGAAAAAAAAGCAGAAATTCACACCTGCGACGGCAAAATTTATGATACAAGATGTCCGATTTCCGAGCTTGAAGAAAAGCTCGGTAAAGGCTTTATCAAGGTGCACAGAGGCTGTGTTGTTTCCGCAATGGCAGTTCACGATATAACCGACAAAATCAACCTGAGCAACGGTGAATCAATCGATTATTCAGTCCGCAGGAAAAATGAGATTGTCAGCCTCATCCGTTCAGAGAAGCAGAGCATCATCAACAGCTTTGACAGCGAAGGAATCCCGAAAACCCCTGAAGAATATCACCGCCATTATATCAGCTTTGACAGCCTGCCGTTCGCCTTCACCGACATTGAGATGATTTTCAACGAAGAGAGTCGTGCGGTCGATTGGATATTCAGATACGGCAATCCTGCGCTTGCAAAGCTTGAAAATACTCCGCTTGAAAAGCTGATCGGATGTTCTTTCGGCAGCCTGTTCAGCAACATGGATTCAAAATGGCTCCGCAGCTATGAGCGGGCGGCACTTTACGGCGAAACGCTTGAAATGATTGACTACAGTCCCGAAATTGACAAGAACATAAAGATAATTTGCTTTCCGACTTTTAAAGGTCATTGCGGCTGTATTCTGTTTGATATAACCGAGATTGAATTTATCAATAATGGCGCAGAAACCGAAAAAGCTTTGAATTATTATCTTAACACAAAGCCCGAAGAAACCGATAATCCGTAAAAAATGCATTTCACGCCGTTTCGATATCAATTCACGCCGTTTTATCGTCAATTTATGCGATATTTATTGACAATGTATTAAATTTATTGTAAACTATTTATAAATCGTTAAGGAGGTATACCGATATGCGTATCAAAATCAAATCCAAAAAGCTTTTGAGTTTACTGCTCTGCTTCACCATGCTTCTCGGTGCAGGCTCGGTCATGGCAAGCGCAGAAACGCCCGTTGTTGATATGAAAGAAGGCTTAAAGGCTTTGACCGAAACCACCACGCTCCCCGCAAACATGAGGGGTAAAATAGGCGACAAAGACATCTTTTACACAGATCCTAATGGACATAATGTCTATGCCAACCTTTACAAGTTTGAAGTTACGGAATCCCCTTCTTTCCTGAAAGTTGACACCAATTACAAGAGTGACAATTTTTATATGTGTTACTGGCTTTTTAAAGAAAACGGAAAAACCCTTGAGAAAATATATTATGACTCTTATGGCATCGGTTTTGTTCAATTGATTGAAGAAACCGGAACATATTATCTCGCTGCAGCAGGCTGGAAGAATAACCACTCCGAAATTAACTACACCGGAGAATACGGCGTTGAGATTTCTGCGGAAAAAGTAACCGATGAAATCTATAATCTGGAAGAAGCCTTGCTTTCCGTGACGGAAACCACCGCTCTGCCCGCCGAATTCGACTATGAGCTTGGCAGCGAAAATATCCGCTATTATGACGGCAATGATTATACCTACGGCAAGCTTATCAAGGTTGAAGTAGAAGATGACGCCTCATTTCTCAAGGTGAACTTCAATGGATATTCGAAAGATACATATACATATACATATACATATGTTTATGTTTATAAGCTTAAAAATGACGGAGAAAGAGATTATCTTGATAAAATAGATTCAAATTATTATTCCGTCAATTCCATTGTTGATTCGGGAACCTACTATATAGCTCTTTTGGGAAATGATTACTATGACGAAGGAAATTGCCACGCAAAAATATCGGCAGAGAAGCCAGTTATTAAGAACATGACCGACGCTCTTGCCGAATTGACCGAAACAACTTCGCTTCCTGCCGAATTTGATTATGAGCTCGGCAGCGAAAACAACCTTTATATCGTCCAGGACGACAAAATGGTTTATGCAAAGCTTATTAAGTTCACGATTGATAACGAAAACACCCTTCTCACTTCATATTTCTGCGGAAAATACGAATATGTTGACACCTGTACCACGCTTTTCATGCAATATGATGAAAACATATATTTATTAAAGGGTACGGATGACAACGCTTTTGAGTACAAAATAGAAGAACCCGGCACATATTATCTTGCCCTTGCGGGATACGACAGTTACGCCGTCGGCGAATGCATGGCGGAAATTAATACATATTCTTTGGATGATGTCGCCAGCCTCGATTTTACCGACAGCGAAAATCTTCCCGTTCCGGGCGAAGACGATAAATGGAGCTGGGATGAAGACACAAAAACTCTCACTCTTAAAGACGGATTTTCATTATCGGGTTACACCGAATCATCATATGCAGCCATCACGCTGCCGGACGGCTCAACTGTTTTTGTTGAAGGAAAAGCAGATATTAATTTGGTTTCCAACAGTGCTGCCATTGGTTCCGAAGGCAAACTGACCGTTAAAGGCTCCGGTGCCGAAACATCAAAGCTTAATTTTAAGGCACCTCTGGGAAATAATTGTGCAATTTTAGCAAATGACATCATAATTGAGGATGTTACAGTCAATACAAATAATGTATCGGAAGGCATACTTGCAAACAATTCCATTATAATCAGAAATGCAGAAATCGGTTTGTCTGATTGCTATATCGGCATTGAAACATCTCCCGATTTTTTCGAACCTTCCGTTGGCGAAATAATAATTGAAAACAGCAAAATAGACATTACAGCCGATTTCGTTGCGATCGCTGCATACCACGGCAATATCACGGTTACCGACAGCGAACTGAATCTTGAAACCGAAGGAATCGGCATTTACGCAGATGCGAGAATAGCTGAAGACGTGGAAGCAACCGAAAATGCAGGTAAAATCACAATCAGCGGAGGAACTCTGAAAATAGCAACCGAAAGCTGTTGCCTCACGGAAACAATCTCCCTCTCGGATGTTGACTTTGACCTTCGTTCCAACGGCGAAACACTCTATAGCTTCGGTTCCGGCGTTGTTTATCTCGTAAGCGAAGAAGGCTTCGCATTCCCCGGCGCCTTCACTCTCTATGACCTCGACGGCAATGAGCTTTACAACGGCGAATGGTCAGATGAGATTCAGATTATCGACGGTGAGCTTTATGTCGGCGAAGAGCAAGTATTCTCCGCTGTTACATACCATCCCCATGTTCACGATCTCACTCTTGTTCCCGCAAAGCAGCCTACCACAACCGACCCCGGCAACAAAGAGTATTACAGCTGCGATGGCTGCGGTAGATTTTTTGAAGACGAAAACGGCGAAATAGAAATAACGGACAAAGACAGCGTTATTATCCCCGCTCTCGGCGAGCCGACAGACCCCACCGATCCTACCGATCCCACCGATCCTACCGATCCTACCGATCCTACCGATCCTACCGATCCCACTGAACCCACAGAACCCGATGATGAATGCGGCTACTTCTTCGTCAGATGGCTCAAGGCTTTCGTTGCAAGATGCATCAAGTGGCTCAAAGAAGCTCCCGCTTCAATCATAGTTTGGTTCAAAACACTTTTAAATAATATTCTGACAATACTCAAACTCAGATAAAAGTCAATAATAATTCCGCCCGATGAGATAATCCTCGTCGGGCGGTTTCCTTTTATTTCAATTATTAAGTCTGAACGGATAACGGCGTTGAAAGATAATAAAAGAAGCTTTCAATTCTGAAAAGCAATGCCAGCATTTTTGAATAAACGAGTTTAAAAAACGACGGGCAAGTATCATCTGCCGAAGTATAAATTTTGCCTGTCAGACCCGTGCTTTTCTCATATGACGGGTGAGCATAGCCGACAACCGTCGCTCTCGAGCCGTTAACGGGTCTGTATTTCTCGGTTACATATTCCGAACCGTTATAATTAATATCCGAAGTGTTGCCGCCGATGCTTCTGACCGTCACGGTCTTATTCTTCTTGATAAATCCGTTCTCAGTTACAATTTCAACATGGTGGATATCATCCGTTCCGTCAACGGCGGTGTTCAGAAAGACTATATCCCCTTTTTGCGGAACATAGTCACTGCTTGCGGGATAAAACTCCCCGCGCATTTCAAACCAATTTTTCATTGAAAGGCAAGCCGCTCTTTTGGGAACCGCCGTGCCGAGAGCACCAACCTGGTCTGCGCACCACGAAACGAAAATAGTGCACCAATATGAGTCAGTATCATAGCCGTAATACCAAGAAGTAAATTTGTTGATGCCATTTTTATA
>CAYXVM010000170.1:0-4449 GCA_964468465.1 uncultured Clostridium sp. | reverse complement strand
GTCTTTCATCAATGCGCTTCCGCCGCCGTTGCCTGCGATTTTCGGTGCGGGGCAGCCCATGTTGATATCAATTGCGGCGCACCCTGTCTGAGCCGCTTTTTTTGCCGCCTTAGCCATGGCTTCGGGGTCACAGCCGAAAATCTGAACTGCGGCAGGCTTTTCCGTTTCGCCGAGCTGCATGAGCGAATCGGATTTTCTGTCATGCATCGTCAGCCCCTTGGAGCTTACCATTTCGGTGACAACATATGAAGCACCGAATTCAATGCAAAGCTCCCGAAAGGCTCTGTCCGCAACACCGGCCATCGGAGCAAGGGCGGCAAAGCCGTTTATTTCAAAATTTCCTATTTTCATTACATTCTCCCATAGAATTTATATAGTAATGTTATCATTTTCTTTAATAAAATTCAATATTTTTCAAAAAAATGCTGAAATTTGCAATTATTATGCTATAATGTATACTGAGGTGATTTTGAAATGAAGCTATTGGCACTTGACGGCAACAGCATTCTTAACCGTGCATTTTACGGTATTAAACTTTTAACCACCAAAGACGGAACGAAATTTACAAACGGAATATACGGATTTTTGAATATACTGCTTAAACTCAGAGAAGAAGTATCGCCCGATGCGGTTGCTGTCGCATTCGATGTCAAAGCCCCGACTTTCAGGCATAAGATGTATGACGGCTACAAGGCAAACCGAAAGGGTATGCCATCCGAGCTTGCTCAGCAGATGCCGCCGCTCAAAGAACTGTTGACCGCCATGGGATATAAAATTCTTGAAGCTCCCGGCTGGGAGGCGGACGATATTCTCGGAACTCTTGCCGCTCATTGCGGAAAGGGCGATTTCTGCTATATCGCAACGGGCGACCGTGATTCGCTCCAGCTTATTCGGGATAATGTCAATGTTCTGCTCGCTTCAACCAAAATGGGCAGACCGCAGAGCGTATGTTATGACAGAGAGAAGCTGAAAGAAGAATATCTTGTCTCTCCCGAACAGATGATAGATATCAAGGCTCTCATGGGCGACGCTTCGGACTGTATTCCTGGCGTTGCGGGAGTCGGTCAGAAAACGGCGCAGGATCTTATCAGCCGTTTCGGCTCGATTGATGAAATATATAACAATATCGATACGATTGACATAAAAAAAGGCGTTCACGATAAGCTTGCCGCCGATAAAGAGTCGGCATATCTCAGCCGTGAGCTCGGAACGATAAGAACCGATGCACCCGTTGAAACCGATTATGAAAGCTATATTCCGGGCGAACCCGATGCATTCAGGGCAACGGGGATTCTTGCAGAGCTTGAAATGTTCAAGATGATTGAACGCCTGAATCTCAAAGCCCCCGAAAGAAAAGCGGACGAGCCCGAAGCCGAAAAGGTCAGCACCGAATGCTACAGACAGGAGGATTTGAAGCTTCTTTTTAACCTCTTGAAAAAGGCGGGAGAGGCTTATTTCACCTTTGACAACGGCATTTTTTATGTCAAAACCGATAACGGCGTTGCCGAGGTTGAACCCGAAAATCCGGGATATGCCGAGTTTTGCTCGGATTTCCTCTTTTCTTCCGAAATCAAAAAGTATACCTATAACTCAAAACAGCTTTACGCATTTTTCTATGACTACAGAGAGGATATTGCAATAAACGAAATATGCGGCGACGCTATGCTTTCGGCTTATGTCATCAATCCCTCGTCGGGCGCATATGACCTGAAAAGAATTGTTGAAGAATATGCAAGCGTTCAGCCGGGTGAAGAAGAAAATACGGCATTTCTGACTGCTTATCTTCCCAAAGCTTTTGAAAAGATGAACGCCGTCATTGACGAAAACGGGCAGAGAGAATTGCTTGAAGAAATCGAGCTGCCTCTCGCTCAGGTACTTGCTTCAATGGAGCGTGAGGGCTTTCTTGTTGACGCCGAGGGAATCGAAAAATTCGGCACTGAGCTTCAGAAAAGAATTTCAAAGCTTGTTGAGGAAATTTACGACGAGGCAGGATATGTCTTCAATCTCAATTCTCCCAAACAGCTCGGCGAAGCCCTGTTTGAGAAAATGGGTCTGCCTGCAAAGAAGAAAACAAAGAGCGGTTATTCAACAAATGCCGATGTGCTTGAAAGCCTTGCTCCCGATTATCCGGTTGTTGCGAAAATCCTTGAATACAGAACCCTTGCAAAGCTTAAATCTACCTACTGCGACGGTTTGCTGAAAGTTATCGGCAAGGACGGCAGAATTCATTCAAGCCTTAATCAGACCGAGACGAGAACGGGCAGAATTTCATCGACAGAGCCTAATCTTCAGAACATTCCCGTGCGTTCCGAGCTTGGCAGAGAAATGAGAAAATTCTTTAAGGCAAAAGACGGCTGTGTGCTTGTTGACGCCGACTATTCGCAGATTGAACTGCGTGTGCTTGCCCATGTTTCAAACGATGCCAACATGATAAAGGCGTTCAACGAGGGCGACGATATTCACGCAATAACCGCTGCTCAGGTTTTCAATATGCCGCTTCAGATGGTAACTCCGCTTATGAGGAGCAGGGCAAAGGCAGTCAATTTCGGCATTGTCTACGGCATCGGAGCATTTTCGCTTGCAAAGGATATCGGCGTTTCAAGAGCCGAGGCGGACAGCTACATCAAAGGCTACCTTGCAAATTTCAGCGGCGTTCGTGACTATATGAAAACCGTTGTTGAAAAGGCAAAGGAAAACGGCTATGTTGAAACAGAGTTCAAACGCCGCAGATATCTTCCGGAGCTTTCCTCGTCAAACGCAATGACAAGAGCGTTCGGCGAAAGAGTTGCGCTCAATATGCCGATTCAGGGCACGGCGGCGGATATAATAAAAATAGCAATGATAAGAGTTTGGAAACGGCTCAAGGAAGAATGCTCAAACGCCCGTCTTATCATGCAGGTTCACGATGAACTGATAGTTGAAGCACCCGAGAGCGAAGCGGAGACCGTTGCCCAAATTGTTAAAAGCGAAATGGAAAACGCCGTTAAAATGAAAGCCGCAATGCAGGCGGATGTCGGCGTGGGCAAGACATGGTACGATTCAAAATCGTAAGGTCACCTTAAGGAGAGTGAGAAAATGAAAATTCTGTTTGTCTGCACGGGCAACACCTGCCGCAGCCCCATGGCTGAGGGCATTTTCAGAAAAATGATTGAAGAAAAAAAGCTTGACGGCATCGAATGTTCAAGCGCAGGGCTTTTTGCAATGACGGGCGATGAGGTAACTCCGAATTCCGTTAAGGCGTGCGAACGCTTCGGCGTTGATATATCGAAGCACAGAGCAAGAAGAATAACGGCTCCTTTGCTTGACGAAACCGACAGATTTGTCTGCATGACCTTCGAACACGCCGCAAGCCTGTCACTCTATGTTCCTCAAGAGAAAATAATTGTCCTCGGCGGAGGAATCCCCGACCCTTACGGCGGCGATCTTGAAACCTATATCCGCTGTGCAAATTTCATAAAAACCGCTTTGACGGCACAGTTTGACGAAATAACGGCGGTGACGGAGAAATGAATTATTCCGTTGAAGCCCTGACGGCTGAGCTTGTTCCGCAGGCGGCGAAGCTTGAAACAGAGTGCTTTTCTTCCCCGTGGAGCGAGGAATCGCTGATGAGTGAAACAGAAAAGGATAATTCGCATTTTCTTGCGGCGGTTTCGGGCGGCGAACTGCTCGGCTACATCGGAGTTCAGGAGATAGTCGGCGAAGCCTATATAACAAATGTTGCAGTGTTCGGGAAATACCGCCGATGCGGAATCGGCAGAACCTTGCTCAAAAGCGCATGTGACGGAGCAAAAATGCGAAAATGCGAATTTATAACTCTCGAAGTCAGAGAAAGCAACAAAAATGCAATTGCGCTTTATGAAAGCGAGGGCTTTGAAAAAGCGGGAGTCAGAAAAAATTTTTATTCCTTACCGACCGAAAACGGTATCATCTACACAAAATATTTTCAATATCAGGAGAGAGTCAAAAATGAAGATTCTGGCGATTGAATCATCTTGCGACGAAACAGCCGCATCGGTTGTTGAGGACGGCAGAAAGGTTTTGTCAAGCGTAATAGCCTCTCAGGTCAGCGAGCATATTATATACGGAGGAGTAGTGCCCGAAATTGCGTCAAGAATGCACGCTCAGGCGATAAGCGGCGTTGTTTCAAAGGCAATGAGCGACGCAGGGCTCGGTTTCGGCGATATCGACGCCATTGCCGTGACCTATGCTCCGGGGCTTATCGGCGCTCTGCTTGTGGGCGTTAATTTTGCAAAAGGGCTTGCCTATTCAACGGGTCTGCCCCTTGTGCCCGTTCATCATCTCCGTTCCCACATTGCGGCGAATTATATCACCCATCCCGAGCTTGAGCCCCCGTTTCTCTGCCTTGTGGTGTCGGGCGGTCACAGCCACATCGTTGCGGTTAACGACTACACGGATTTTTCGGTTATAGGCAGAACAAGAGACGATGCG
>CAYXVM010000169.1:0-4456 GCA_964468465.1 uncultured Clostridium sp. | reverse complement strand
CGCCGACAATTCAATAATGGTTGCCACAACGGGCGCAATCGGTTACACGGCGGCTCTCAATGAATATGTGATTAACGCTACAAACGAATGTGAGATAGTCAAACAGCAGAAGGCTGACCCCAAAACCGATGTTTTCACGGGCATTCCGTTCAAGACAGACGATAAAACGGCAACAGCGTCTGCTGCTCCCTCGGCCTCGGGAGTGTCGCTTGACCCGCAGATAAGCGGCGGCAAGGCTATATCGGAAGCTCCGCTTGCGTCAACCATGAAATTCAGCGGCACCGCCCCTGCGGCAACGCCTGTTGAAACCAACCCGTCGTTTGATTTCAGCAATATGCCCGAGGTCACGGAAGAGGAAGTTTATGCTTCAATCGATAAGAACTTCAGCGGCGATGAAGCCAAGAAGATGAAGCGTGTTGTTGAGCTTATGCTCAAAACGACCCTCTCAATCAGCGAGAGGCAGGAGCTTATCGGCTATCTTGATGAAATTCTTGCAGGCAGAGAGATTGAGGGCGTTGGTAAGGTTTCGGGTCAGCAGGCTCTTACAATGCTTCAGATGATGGATAAATCCACAAAGCTCAAAATGCTATCGGCGATTATGAGCGGCGAGTTCGGCGGCGTTGACCCCGAACAGCCAACTCAGAACGCAGGCGGCGAGGACACAACAAAGGCGCCCGCAAAGAATCCGTCGGGTGGAACCGATACCCCTGCTCAGAATGAGACCCCTGCGGTCACGGAACCTGAGCCGGAACCCGAGCCGGAGCCTGAACCGTTCACGGCAAGCTATGAAGAAGCTCTTTCGCTTCTCGGCGTAGCGGATATCAGCAAGCCCACATCGATATATATTTATCCCAAGGATTTTGAGTCGAAAGACATGATTTCAGCCGAGATTCAGAAATATAACGATGCGGCAAACAATTCGGGCAACGAAAAGAATGCAATCAAATACACCGATTATATCGGCTTGCTTCTTTCGTCGGTTTCAACGATAATCGACATCATCTCCTATGTTCTCATAGCGTTTGTTGCGATTTCACTCGTTGTTTCGTCAATAATGATAGGTATTATTACCTATATTTCCGTTCTGGAAAGAACAAAAGAAATCGGTATTCTGCGTGCAATCGGCGCATCGAAGCGTGATATTTCAAGAGTGTTCAATGCAGAAACGCTCATTGTGGGCTTTGTTTCGGGCGCTCTCGGCATTCTCTGCACGGTGCTGTTGATTATACCGATAAACATGATTATCGAGCATCTGACAACTCTGCCGAATGTTGCTCAGCTTCCCTTGAACGGTGCGTTGATTCTTGTTGCAATCAGCATGTCGCTGACTTTGATTTCGGGTCTTATCCCCTCAAAGATTGCTTCAAAGAAAGACCCCGTCGAGGCTCTCAGAACAGAATAATCAGTGCGTTGGGATTAAATAATAAGTAATAAAGAGAAAAGCCCGCCGGGATTCATTCGGAATCCCGGCGGGCTGTTTGATTTTGATTATGAAAGCTTTTTTATAATCCGATTAATTGTTCCGCTCTTTTCTTCAACGGTCAGAGCTTGAATATATTCCTCGTTTTCCGACTCTGCCTGCCCCGAATAGAGATCCTTGATGCAGGAAGAACGGTAACCGGCATAGACGCTTTCGCCCTTTTCTTTCAGATTCTCTTTCCACACGGCGAAAACGCATTCGTCATAAATGATAATCTGAACAGTGCCGTCCCCCTGATTGCTGACCTTTTCATAAAATCCGTCGGGATAGCCCTCCGAACCTTTTTTCAGAAGCACCGAATCGGAAAGCGAATATCCCGCATTCTGAACGGCGGCTGAAAAATCGTCTGCCGAATCAAAGGATTTTTGGGATAAATCTTCAAAAGCTGAGATAAGACGGTTTTTATCTGCCTGAGACATCGGCGTTTTGCCGTCTGCCGAGGTGAAATATGCGCAGACGTTGCGGAATGAAATATAATTATCGTAGAAATAATTTTGCAATATTTGTTCTGCGGCAGCATCGCCCGTTCCTTTGTCGTAGGTTGCGTTGAAGATGGCTTCGGTATATGCCTGAGATGTCATAATTTTTGTCAGCGTTTGTTTTGAAACGCCGATGCTTTTATAGTGGTTTTCAAATCTCATCCAGAAGTTGTTGGCATTTTCGGATATCTCAACCTTTTCGGAAGCGGAAAGCGTCAGCCCCATGTCACGGAATTTCGTGTTTGCAGCAAGGTAGTTTTTGCATTCGTTGACTGCCGATTCTTTCAGCTCCTTTTTCTGAGGATTCTCGGGCAAGCCGTAGTCTGCAGGGCGCTGAATGACTCTGTCAAGGTAATAGGTGAAAATTTCGCTGTCAATTTCCGTTCCCGAAATGATAAGCGCCGTGTTTTTGTAATTGCCGCAGGAGCAGAAAGAAAATAATATCAAAACGGCAATTAAAAGAGCCGAGATTTTCTTCATTTTAACCAATCCTTTTCACTTGATATTCAGATTATAACATAATTTTTTCGTCATATCAATTATCGGATAAAAATAGTGAGAAAAATTTAAAAAAAATCTTTATTATGTTACAGAAATGATGTATAATTAACATGTATTAATATTTTACGGGGTGAAAGTTATGGAAAAAATAAGACTTTTGATTGCCGGTGAGGAATACAATATCGGCACGGATGACGACCTTGATTATGTTGCTAAGCTCGGCGAGGAGCTTGACAAGAAAATCAGCACGCTCCTGCGTGACAATGCAAGAATATCCGTTACTCAGGCGGCGATCGTAACCGCTCTTGAATATGCGGACGCCGCAAAAAAGAGCGAGGTTGTTTCCGAAAACCTGAGAACTCAGATTCAGGAATATCTTGAGGATGCGGCAAGAGCAAGAACCGATGCCGAGATTTCAAAGCGTGAGCTTGAAAGACTGTCAAAGGAGCTCGCCGCCGTTAAAGCCTCAAAATAATGGCGGCGGAAATATTAGCTCCCGCAGGAAGCTTTGAAGCGGTGCAGGCGGCGGTGCGCTGCGGAGCGAATGCAGTTTATCTCGGCGGCAAAACGCTCAACGCCCGCAGGAACGCTTCAAATTTTTCCCGTGAGGAGCTTGCCGAGGCAGTTGAATACTGCCACGCAAGAAATGTTAAGGTTTATCTGACCGTCAACACCATTGTCGGCGACGGCGAGCTTGAATCGGCATATGAAGCGGTTAAGGACGCCTGCGAAGCTTCGGTCGATGCGCTCATAATTCAGGATTTGGCGCTTGTCTCAATTGTGCGGCAGGCGGCTCCCGCCATGCCCATGCACGCCTCAACTCAGATGTCCGTTCAGAGCGTCGAGGGCATCAGAATTCTTGAAAAGCTCGGATTTTCAAGAGCGGTTCTGCCCCGCGAGCTTTCCGAAAAGGAAATAAAAGCTATTTCTGCTCAAACGGATATGGAGCTTGAATATTTTGTTCACGGAGCGCTGTGCATGTGTGTTTCGGGTCAATGCCTGATGAGCTCGGTTATCGGCGGCAGAAGCGGCAACAGAGGGCTTTGCGCTCAGCCGTGCCGTCTGCCGTTCGGAGTTAACGGAAAGGGCGGGAACAATCTCAGCCTTAAAGATCTGTCGCTTGTTGACGAGCTTGAACGGCTTGAAAATGCGGGAGTTTGCTCGTTCAAAATCGAGGGCAGAATGAAACGCCCCGAATATGTTGCCGCCGCCGTAACGGCTTGCAAAAACAGCATTTCTCATAATCGGGATAAAAAAATTGACGACGGCTTAAAGGCCGTTTTTTCCCGTTCGGGCTTTACCAAAGGCTATTTTGAGGGGAAGCTCGGCAAAGACATGTTCGGCACAAGGCGAAAAGAAGATGTTGTTGAAGCGGCAGGCGCACTCTCCGATCTGCAAAGGCTTTATGACAACGAAAATCCGCTGATTCCCGTGGATTTTTCACTTGTTTTCAGGCAGGACAAGCCCCTCAGCCTTTCCGCTTCGGCTCTCGGAAAAAGCGTTCGAGCGGCAAGCGAAATTCAGCCCGAGCCTGCGCTTAATAAGCCGCTCAGCCGTGAAGAATTGGCTCAGAGAGTTTCAAAATGCGGCGGAACACAGTTCTTTGCCCGAAATATCGAAATTGACTTTATGCCGGGGCTTAATACTTCTGCGGGTGCGCTCAATTCTTTGCGCCGTGAAGCTCTTTCGCTCCTTGAAGCGGAGATAATCCGCAGGGAAAGGGTTGAGGTTTCGGAGTTCAGACCTGAAAAAACTGCCCACAGCCCCAAGTCTTTCGGACTTCACGCAAGATTTTTCCGTGAAGAACAGATTCCCGAAAATCTCGGCGGAATATCAAGAGTGATTCTTCCGATTGAAACGGGTGAAGAAACCGTCAAAAGACTTAATGCGGCAGGGATTGAAGCGGCGGTAGAGATACCGGCGGCGGTGTTCTCCTCTGCGGATAAATATATTGAAAAGCTGAAAATGCTGAAAAATGCGGGCGTTAGTCTTGCAT
>CAYXVM010000168.1:0-4496 GCA_964468465.1 uncultured Clostridium sp. | reverse complement strand
TTTAAAGGAGAACGGCGGCTGAAATGACAAAGGAAAACCTTGAAAACATAAATCTGCCCCGACATATCGGCATTATCATGGACGGTAACGGCAGATGGGCAAAGCAAAGGGGACTCAAGAGGAGCGAAGGCCACAAAGCGGGAGCGCAGGTTTTTCGCAATATCTGCAATTATGCCGAGGATATCGGCATTGAGTGCCTGACATTTTATGCTTTCTCAACCGAGAATTGGAAGCGGCCGGCAGAAGAGATTAACGCTATAATGAATCTCTTCAGAGATTATCTCATGGAAGCGCAGGAAAAAGAGGAAGAAAATGAAGAAAAAGGGATGCGTATCCGATATATCGGAGAGCGCAGCGGTTTGCCCGAGGATATAGTCGGCATGATTGAGCAGCTTGAAAGCCTCTCTGCCGAAAAGCATAAAATAACCGTTAACCTTGCCGTCAATTACGGCGGCAGAGACGAAATTCTTCATGCAGTCAAAAAAATTGCAAAAAGGGTTGAAGCGGGCGAGCTTAAACCCGAGGATATAACACAGGAAGATATAGACGGCAATCTGTTCACCGCAGG
Organism: uncultured Clostridium sp.; assembly: GCA_964468465.1. Lineage (GTDB taxonomy): Bacteria > Bacillota > Clostridia > Oscillospirales > Acutalibacteraceae > CAG-177. Next base: position 3,928 of record CAYXVM010000168.1, on the reverse strand, counting down.
TCTGCCCGATCCGGATTTGATTATCAGACCGAGCGGGGAATACCGTCTTTCCAATTTCCTTATCTGGCAGTCGGCTTATTCGGAATTTTGGTTTTCAAACATTCTGTGGCCGGATTTCACACCCGATGATCTGGATAAGGCGATTATAGATTACAGCAAAAGAAACAGGCGTTTCGGCGGAGTCTGATTATCCGACCGAGCAAAAAAATTAACGGTAGGGAGGCGATTTAAAAAATTCGTATATCAAAAAATATAATTCAGATTGAGAGTGAAAAAATATGAAAGTCAGAATAATAACGGGAGTTATCTCCGCTCTGTTTGCCATAACATTGCTTGTTTTTACCGGACTCGGCTTTTCGGGTCCGATGGGTGTTGCGATTTCGGCTTTTTCGGTAATCGCCGCCTATGAGATGATGCGTGTTTCAAAGTGCAAAAACAAGCTGATGACCGTCTGCTCAATGATTTTTGCAGGATTGGTTCCTTTCTATGCCGATTTCGGGCTTAAAAAGTATATTCCCATTCCTGCGAGCGTTTTAATAATCTGCTATGTGCTTGCAATGCTGATAATAATGCTCAAATACTATGACATAACGAAGTTTGAGCACACAACGCTTGCTCTGTTCGGTTCAATCGCAGTTCCCTGCTCTCTGAGCATGATTTTTGAGGTCAGAAACCTCAGCGTTGAATATCCTCAGTATTTCCAGCGTTCGCACTGCGTATTTTTCATTCTTTGTGCAATGTATGCGGCGTGGCTCTGCGACACTTTTGCATATTTCATCGGCAGCAAATTCGGCAAGCGCAAGCTTGCTCCCAAAATCAGCCCCAAGAAATCGGTTGAGGGAGCAATAGCGGGAGTTGTCGGAACAACCGTTGTTGCCGTTATCACATATTTCATCTGCGATCATTTCTATTTCAGACTTGACACGGTAAATGTCTGGATGGTTATTTTCTCAATGATCTTCCTGACGGTTCTCGGCATGTGCGGCGATCTTTCCGCCTCGGTTATCAAGAGAAACTACGGCGAAAAGGATTTCGGCAATCTTTTCCCCGGACACGGAGGAGTGCTTGACAGAATCGACAGCTTCCTTTTCACAATGCCCGGTATGTATGTGATTCTTCAGATCGGCATTGCCATTGCAGGAAAATAATTAATTGAGGGACTTGATGTTTAATGGCAAAAACGCTCTCCGTTCTCGGTTCAACGGGCTCAATCGGAGTTCAGGCGCTTGAGGTTGCTCAGCTTTCGGGCTATGAGATAACGGCGCTGACCGCAAACCGAAGCACGGATATTCTTGAGGAGCAGATAAGGAAATTTAATCCCCGTTTTGCGGCGGTTGCCGATGAAAAAGCGGCGGCGGATTTAAAATCAAAGGTTGCCGACACCGAAACCAAGGTGCTCTCGGGCGCAAAGGGCGTTGAGGAGTGCGCCGCCTGCGGAGCGAGTGTTGTTCTTAACAGCATTGTCGGCATTGCGGGGCTTGCCCCGACCCTTGCGGCAATCGGTGCAGGCAGCAAAATTGCGCTTGCCAACAAAGAAACTCTTGTTGCGGGCGGAAAGCTCGTTATCGGCTCGGCGGCAGAAAAGGGAGTTCCGATTTTGCCTGTTGACAGCGAGCATTCGGCAATTTTTCAGTCGATGCAGGGCTGTCGGGATAAAAAACAGATAAAAAGACTGATTTTAACTGCTTCGGGCGGTCCGTTTTTCGGCAAAACACGCAGAGAGCTTGAAAATGTAACCCCCGAGCAGGCTCTCAGGCATCCGAATTGGAGCATGGGTGCAAAAATAACCATCGATTCCGCTACAATGATGAACAAGGGGCTGGAGCTTATCGAAGCGGCATGGCTTTTCGGAGTTAAAGCGGCGGATATCGATATTCTTGTTCACAGGCAGAGCATAGTTCATTCTCTTGTGGAATATATCGACAATTCGGTTATCGCTCAGCTCGGCGTGCCCGATATGAGAATTCCGATTCAGTATGCTCTGACCTATCCCGACAGGGCTGAAAGCCCTGTCAGCCGGCTTGACCTTGCAAAGGCGGCAACGCTGACATTTGAACAGCCGGATTACGAAACCTTCGGCTGTATAAATCTTTGCAGGGCTGCTTTTGAAAAGGGCGGGCTTTACCCTGCGGCAGTTAATGCGGCAAATGAGAAAGCCAACGAGCTTTTCAGATGCGGCAAAATAAAATTTCTTGATATTGAGAGGGCTGTTGAGGCGGCGTTTGATTGCGTCGAGAATGTTTCGGATTATACGCTTGAACAGGTCTTTGAGACCGACAGAGCGGTCAGAGCCGAAACGGAAAGGTTGTTCTTATGAAGATAATTTCATTAATCAGTGCAGGAGCTGTGTGGGGAAAGGTTTGGCCGATACTTTTGGGAATACTGTTTTTCGGTTTTATAATTATTTTCCACGAACTCGGTCATTTCATTTTTGCAAAGCTGTTTAAGGTTCAGGTCAACGAGTTTTCAATCGGAATGGGTCCCTGCCTCTTCAGAAAAAGAAAAGGTGAAACCAAATATTGCGTAAGGCTTTTCCCGATAGGCGGCTATGTCAGCATGGAGGGCGAGGATGAGGACAGCGACAATGAAAGAGCCTTCTGCAACAAGCCTGCATGGCAGCGTTTTATTATCATTGCGGCAGGCGCAATAGTCAATATTATCATGGGTATTATCATTGTTTCGATAATGCTCAGCCAAAGCGACCTTATCGGCACGCCGCAGATTCATTCGTTTAATGAAGCCGCAGTCAGCAACAGCTATGGGCTTCAGGTCAAGGATAAAATAAAGAAAATCAACGGAAAACGGGTTTTCTCAGAGCAGGATATCGGATATCTGCTGTCAAGAGACGGCGACGGAGTCATTGATTTTGTGGTTGAAAGAGACGGAGCTTTGACTGAACTTGACGGCGTTAAATTTCAGACCGTCGAGAAAGACGGCAAGCTCACAATAATCTACGATTTTATTATTGTCGGCGTTGAACCGAACTTTTTTAATGTCGTAAAAAATTCATTCAGCGAATCGATGTCGATAGCGAGAATAGTTTGGCTGAGTCTGAGCGACCTTTTGACGGGTAATTTCAGACTGAGCGATATTTCGGGTCCGATAGGAATTGTTACCAACATTGCCGACATGGCTCAAACGGCAACACAGAATACTGACTATACCTTCCTTTTGTGGTTCTTGGCTGTGATAGCGATAAATGTCGGGCTTTTCAACCTTCTTCCCGTTCCCGCACTTGACGGCGGCAGGCTTTTCTTCCTGCTTATCGAAATAGTGTTCAGAAAGCCTATTCCGAGAAAATACGAGGGCTGGGTTCACGCTGTCGGTCTGTTTTTGCTTTTGGTGCTGATGGCGGTTGTGTCGTTCAGCGATATTATAAATCTTATCAGGAATTAGAGCCGGAGGCTTAATATATGGAAAAACGAAAGAGCAGACGGGTCAAGGTCGGCGGCTTATTTATCGGTGGCGGTGAGAGAATAACCGTTCAGTCGATGCTGAACCGACCCGCTTCGGATATTGAGGGCAGCGTCAGGCAGGCGGTCGAGCTTGAAAAGGCAGGCTGTGATATAATCAGAGCCGCTGTGCCCGATATGGCGGCGGTGAAGCTTATCGAAAAGCTGAAAGAAAATCTGACCGTTCCCGTAGTTGCCGATATCCATTTTGATTACCGCCTTGCGCTTGAAAGCCTTGAAGCGGGGGTTGATAAAATAAGAATCAATCCCGGCAACATAGGTTCAATGGACAGAGTCAGAGCCGTTGCCTGCGCCTGCAAGGCAAGGCAGGTGCCGATTCGTATCGGCGTTAATTCTGGTTCGCTTGAAAAGGAACTGCTTGCAAAATACGGCTCGCCTTGCGCCGAAGCATTGGCAGAGAGCGCAATGAATCACGCCGCCCTGCTTGAAAAATGCGATTTTAACGATATTGTGAT
>CAYXVM010000167.1:0-4501 GCA_964468465.1 uncultured Clostridium sp. | reverse complement strand
TTTCTGTTTGCCGTTCGGTTACCTTTTCGCTGTAGTAGTAATATGTATATGTGCCGTCCGAGCGAACGGATTCGGGCGGCGTTGAGCTTCTCGGCTTTGTGGAAGCGGCTTTTGCAGAAGTCGCCGAGTTTTCGGTTGTGACGGTTTCAGGGTTGTTTTCGGCTTTCTCCGTCTCTGATGATATTTCCGTTTTCGAAACAAGCGCCGATTCTGAAACAAGCGCCGATTCTGAAACAAGCGCCGATTCTGAAACAAGCGACGATTCTGAAACTGACAAATCAGCCGCTGAGCTTTCTGCTTCACTCGGCTTTTCATCCTTGCCTCCGCAGCCCGAAAAAGCTATTACGGCAAATGACGCAATTATCAAAACTGCTGAAAGAATTTTGATTTTATTGTTCAACTGTTTTCACCTCACAGCTTAATGGATATCTCTCCCGAAGAAAGAATATCAATCGTGTCATCGGAACGGCGGACTACAAGGTTGCAAAATCTGTTAACATCGATTGCAATGGCGGAATATTCCTTTCCGTTCTTCACATATTTAATGTTTCTGTTCAGTATGAACAGTCTGTTTTTGTATTCGCTGAGCATCAGCTCGTTATCGGGTTCGTCAACATATTCAAGAATGAGTCTTGATATCATTTCGGCAAGATTTGTTTTGCCAAGATTGACATCTATGTTGATGTTTCCCGCAATATCAAGACTTTCGGGGAAATCAGCGGTTGTTACATTAATTCCGATTCCGATTGCAACATATTCCTTACCGCCGTTTTTGAATTTTTCGGTCAGAATACCGCAGACCTTCTTTTTGTCAATGAAAATATCGTTGACCCACTTTATTTCGGGAACGCATCCGACCGATTCAAGAACCGAGCAGACGGCAACCGCCGCCGCAGGGGTAAGAAGCTCGCATTCTTCATCGGGCGCAGGGAAAACAAGGGTCATGTAAAGCCCCGTATCCTTCGGAGAAAAGAAAGATTTTCCGTGGCGTCCTCTGCCTGCCGTCTGTTCGTTGGCGATTATCAGAGAGGGCATGGGCAGAGAAGCGGCGTTTTCCTTTGCATAAGTGTTGGTTGAAGGCAGAGATTCAAAAATAACAGTATTGATTTCAGACATAGTTTTCTCCTCAAAATTTAAAAATCAGGAAATATAATTCTTCGGGTTTTGAGTTTCACCGTTTCGGATAACCTCAAAATGAAGATGCGGACCTGTTGAGTTGCCCGTTGAGCCAACCTTGCCTATTGTCTGCCCCGCTTCAACATAGTCTCCGACCGATACGGTTATTGAGCCGGTAACCATATGGGCATATCGAGTCTTATACCCGTCGCCGTGGTTAATCAGAACCATGTTTCCGTAGCCCGAATTGCTTCGCTGAACAACTTCAACTCTGCCACTTTTAGAAGCGATAACGGGAGTTCCGAGAGCGCCGCCGCCTCCTCTTGTGAGGTCAATTCCGTTGTGCCAGCCGCTGCTTCTCCAGCCGTAAGGAGAGCTGACATAGTGGCAGCTCGGAGCGGGCCAAAGGAAGCCGAGCTTTGAAGCTTCGCCGATATAAACTCCGCCGAAAGTGGTTTTAGTGCCGACGGAAACAATTTCGTCAACGGGTTCGGATATGGTTTCATAAGAATACTCTGTATCCTGAAGAATACCGTCAATAAAAACCTGAGTTTTTGTGACTCTTTCGCTGCCGTCAACGCCTTTTTGGATAACCTGTCTGTAGCCGCTGTATTTGGTGGCGTCACGCTTCTGAACGGTATCATATTCAATGTTTCTTACCGTTGAGGTTGAAACGATTTTCTTGATGCTGATAAGCTTCTGAGCGTTTTTGACAATAATGCTGTCACCCGACTGAATGTCATCCCAGTCATAGCTCGGATTCAAAGCGCTGATAATATCGGCGGAAACTCCGTTTTCTTCCGCTATCGATTCAAGAGAATCTCCGTATTGAATTATATAAGCCTCGGCTTCGGATTTAGTTCCCAAAACTGTTTCGGAGAGCTTTGCGGCGTCCCACATGGCGTTGGAATCATCGGGATAAAGCCCCTGAACATAGTCAATGTTCTCCGCAAAACCGACAACATAGTTGTTTTTCTTTGCATCTTCCTCATAAAGTGCAAGAATATCGTAAAATACGGTTTTTGCATCTGCCTCGTTTTTAACACCGCAAATAAAGTCGCCGTCAATGTAAATTCCGCAGGCGTGAGTAAGGTTGTCAACGGAATTTTCAATCATTTTATCGGAAATTGACTGAGCGTCGTTAAGCTGGTCGAGCGAAACAAGGCTGAGATTGTATTTGGCGTTAAGATTTGATGCCGAAGCGGCGGGAACCGAGGTTTTTATTTCATTGTCTGAGCCGTATGCTCCCGAGGTCAGTCGGTCTTTAACAAGATCAATGGCTTCAATATAAACCGATTCATTGCTGATGTAGCCGATGCTTTGGTCGTTATATATTACTTCAAGCGCAAAGGTAACATCGTTCCAATAGCTGATTGTCACTATGAGTATCGCAAGTGAAGCAATCGGCATCAGAATATTTGCCGCCGTTTTCAAAAGACTGTTATGGCTTGAAAATGCTTTTTTGAAATAATGAGCAATAACCGCAGGCAAAGAGAGCGGTGACTTGAAAGCTCTTTTAATTGTTTTACCGGCTCGCTTAATTTCAGTTCTGAAATTAAGAAGCTCTTTCAAAGTAGTTTTTAATCTCTTTACGGCACTGCTCTTTGCATTTTCGGTTGATTTTGAAATTGCACGGTGAATATAGATGAACGGCGCCGATATCAGCTTGAAAATAAAACCGAAAACTGTTGAAAACAGCCTGCAGATTCTGTCTCCGAAAGAATAAATGACCGCATAGACGGAATTCTTCTCGGAAATGTCGAAATTCTCTGTCGGTTTTTCTTTTTTCTTCGGCTTTTCTTCTGCCCGAATCTGCTCGGCAGGTGATTCCGCAGAGGGAACAACATTGTAATCGTTGATTATATTATCAATGTGTTCGATTTCCTCACGAACGGCTTCGCGCTCGTCGATTTCAGGCATGATGCTGCTTTTCGGGCGGGATTTGGATTTTGCGCCGAGATTGTCTGCATTATTTTGCGCAACCTCAACTTCAAGGGAATATCTTCTCTCAATGTCAGCCTTAATGGCCTTCATTTCCTGTTTTCTGCGGGTTTCGTCTTTTATTCTCAGTTCTTCCTCTCGGGAGAGCTGCTCTTTAGGCGCTTCGGGGCTTCCGTAAAGGCGCGAAAGGTCATAAAAACCGTCGGTGATTTCGTCCATTGCCTTCATGTGGCTGCTGAGTTCGTCGCCGACTGCGTTATTAACTTTATTCTTTTCATTATCCATTAAGTAACGCTCCGTTATTTAATAATAATAATACAAGATTATAATACTTTTATAGGTTTTTTACAAGTTCAAAAAAGAAATATAAGTGTGCCAAAGGTTATTTTACAAAATAGCCTTATTTTTCCGATGACAAGAATCTTTTCAAAGCGTCCTGCCAATCGGGCAAGCGGCAAAAGCCTGCTTCGTCAAGCGATTTTTTTGAAAGCCGTGAATTAAGAGGTCTGACGGCAGCGGATTTATATTCATCGCTTGAGATTCTGTTTATTTTTACGGGTAAATCTGAGTAATCCATAATTTTTTCGGCAAAATCCGCCCATGAGCAAAAGCCTTCGTTTGTGGCGTGATAAACGCCGTATTTATCCGTTTTTATCATTTCGCAGATAAGAACGGCAAGGTCTTTTGTGTAGGTCGGTGAACCAATCTGGTCGGCAACAACATTTATTTCGCTTTTGGTTTCGGCAAGTCTCAGCATTGTTTTAACAAAATTTTTTCCGTTTTCGCCGAATACCCATGAAATGCGGAGAATGAAATACTTATCGCAGTTTTCGATAACGGCATTTTCTCCGTCGAGCTTGCTCTCACCGTAAAAATTGCACGGAGCTTTTTCACTGTCGGTTTCAAACGGAGTATTGCCCTCGCCACTGAAAACATAGTCCGTGCTCGTGAAAAGAAGCGGAATATCATGCTTTTTGCAGGAGCGGGCTATATTCAGAGTTCCGTCAACATTGATTTTTCGGCAAAGCTCTTTTTCACTTTCCGCAAGGTCAACGTTGGTGTAGGCGGCGCAATGGATAACTCCGTCGGCTCCGCTTTCCGCAACAAGTTTTTCAACGGCATCAGAATCAGTGATATCAATTTCGGGCAGAGACGCTTCAATAACTTCAATTCCCTCTTTTTTAAGCTGAGCCGTAACCTCCGAGCCGAGCTGACCTCTTGAACCCGTAACGATTATTTTCATTTCAAAACTTCCTTAAAGAAATACAGAACTGCAAAATAATTGCGGTTCTACTTATGGTTTTACGCAATTATAACATATTTTTAAAATATAAACAACAATATTTCAAATTTTACTGTTATTTTTTTGGAAAGTGTGCTATTATATATCCGTAACAACGGTTCAGGGGGAATTTTAATGGCATTTAAAAATATAATTGATTTA
>CAYXVM010000166.1:0-4561 GCA_964468465.1 uncultured Clostridium sp. | reverse complement strand
TTTCAGCGGAGACGCCAACATGCTTGCAAGGGTCAATATCTGCTCCCGATTTGCTGAAAGAGTTCAGATTCTTGTCGGCTCATTTGAAGCGAGAAGCTTTGAAGAACTTTTTCAGGGCACAAGGGCTTTGCCATGGGAGGAATGGATAGGCTCTCTTGATGCTTTTCCCGTAAAAGGATATTCAATCAATTCGGGGCTTTTCAGCACGAGAGACTGCCAAGCAATCATCAAAAAGGCGGTTGTTGAAAGGCTTCGCTCAAAATATCATATTGAATGGTTTGAGGAGACGGGCCCCGTTCATCAAATTCAGTTTTCCATTATGAAAGATAAGGTATCGCTTCTGATTGATACATCGGGATACGGGCTTCATAAAAGAGGCTACAGGCTTGACGCCAACGGTGCGCCGATCAAAGAAACTCTTGCGGCGGCGCTTTGCAGTCTGTCCTGCCTTCGCCCGTATCATAAGCTTTATGACCCGATGTGCGGTTCGGGAACAATTCTCATTGAGGGCGCAATGATGGCGGCAAATATTGCTCCGGGCATCAACCGCCGCTTCTCTGCGGAACGCTTCGGCGTGATTGACAGAGCGGTTTGGGAGCAGGAGAGGGAGAGGGCAAGAAGCCTTGAACGACCCTGCGACGATTTTGAAGCTTTCGGCTCGGACATTGACCCAAAAGCGATTGAAATTGCAAAAATCAATGCCAAAAGAGCCGGAGTTGACGGAAAAATAAACTTCAATGTTGCCGATATCTCCGATTTCATGCCGCAGACCGATAGAGGAACGCTCATCTGCAATCCGCCTTACGGCGAACGACTGCTTGACTTGACAGAATGTGAAAAAATATATAAAATAATGGGCGGCATTTTCGAGAGAAAAAAGGGCTGGTCTTACAGCATAATAAGCCCCGATGAAGAATTTGAAAAAGCTTTCGGCAGAAAAGCCGATAAACGCAGAAAGCTTTATAACGGCATGATTAAATGCCAGCTGTTTATGTATTTCAAATAAATTATGAGAGGTTGTTTTAATTGAAGCATGTATTTTTGGTTAATCCCATGGCAGGTCAGGGCAAAGGAAAAGCTCTGAATTTCATTAAGCCTAAAATCGAGGAAGTCTGCAACAAGTATTCGCTCGATTATGAGATTTGCGTTACCCATGCAAAGGGAGAGGGCATTGAATTAGTCAGAGAAAGAGCCAAAACGGGCGAGGAAATCAGATTCTATGCCTGTGGCGGCGACGGAACTCTTTATGATGTTGTCAACGGCGCATTCGGCTACAAAAACGCTCAGGTTGCCGTTATTCCTCTCGGTTCCGGCAACGATTTTATACGCTGCTTCGGCACGATAGATGAATACCTCGTTCTTGAGGATCAGATCAACGGTGTTCCCGTTGAATTTGATGTTATCAAATGCGATGATGAGATAGCCATTAACCAATGCTCAATGGGTATGGACGCCGAAGTTTGCGCCATGCAGGGCAAAATCAAAAAGCTTCCGCTTGTAACGGGCGAGGGGGCTTACTATATCGGCTGTCTTTATGCAATAGTCAAAAAATTCCATAACCATTTTACAATCCGCATCGATGACGGCGAAGAAATTTCAAAAGACTGCCTCTTCTGCTTTTGCGGCAATTCAAAATACTACGGCGGTGGCTTCAAGGCCGCTCCGCTTGCAGAACCCGATGACGGTCTGCTTGATTTCATTGTTGTTGAAAGTAAGCTGAGCAGAGCAAAGCTGACAACCTTACTCAATAAATATAAGAGAGGCGAGCACCTCGATTGGGATATCACTACTTTCAAAAGAGGAAAGAAGCTCGTTATTCACAGCGATAATCCCGCCGCAGTCAATGTTGACGGAGAAATAAAATATGTTACAGACACTTCGTTTGAAATAATCGAAAAGGGAATAACCTATGTTGTTCCCGCAAAGTCACCGTTTCTTAAGGAGAGAGAAAAGCGTTTAGCTGAAATGAAATGAGAAATTCTAACAAAATAACTTTCAGACCTGACGGCAAGCTTGTTATTATGCAGGTCAGCGATGCTCAGGATATGAAATATGTCCGCAAAGCGATGGTTAAAATGCTTGACAGGGCATATGACTGCATTAAACCCGATATTGTACTTTTTACGGGCGACAACATTCTCGGCAACCATTTGCTTGACGCCCGCTTCGGAAACCGTCAGATAGCCTCGGGTAAAGCCGCAACGATGCAGGTTATGAAAGACTCGATTGATAACATCGTTGCTCCGCTTGAAAAAAGAAAAATACCCTTTGCAATGATTTTCGGCAATCACGATGACCGAAATCTTGTGTCAAAGGATGAGCAGGCTGATATTTACCGCAGTTACTCTATGTGCCTGCCGATGAATAACCGCAACGGCAGGGTAGACTGCGATACATATAATATCCCCGTTTATTCTTACGACGGAGATAAGCCGATTTTTAATATTTGGATGCTTGACAGCGCATGGTATGACAAAAAGAACGATAAATGCCATGAAGCGGTTAAGCCCGAGACCGTTGAATGGTATAAAGCGGAATCGGCAAGGCTCAGAGAGCAAAACGGCGGAGAACCCGTTCCGTCGCTGATGTTTTTGCATATTCCCCTGCCTGAGATATTGAATCTTCTTGATCCCTGCAGCGAAAATGATGTCGGAGCGGTTAAAACTCCGCAAAACGGTTTTTGCAGGCTTAAAGAATCTGTCAGAGGAAAAATGTGCGAGTTTCCGAGTGTGCTCAACGATACTGCGGGGCTTTTTGAAGCCATGCAGGAATGCGGCGATGTAAGGGCGGTTGTGTCGGGTCATGACCATAAGAACTGCTTTGAGGGCAGCTTCGGAGGGATTGATTTTATTCAGACCTCGTGCGCTTCCTTCCGCTGTTACGGCAACGAAATGAGGGGAGTCAGAGTCTTTGAAATCGACCAAAGAGATCCGCAGGATATTTTGACTTATTTCTTTAATTATTCGGATTTGTGCGGCAGGGGAGTTGGCGCAAAACTGCAATATTTTTGGGATGCTGACGAAAAAGAAAAGCAGAAATCTGCGGTTATTGCCGGAACGGCGGCTGTAACAGCAGGATTGGTAACTGCTTTGATGAAGAAAAAATAATCAATAAAATGAGAGAGGGTTTAAAAATGAATAATAATCTGAAAAAGCTGCTTTCGCTCGTTTTGGCGGCTGTCATGTTGCTTTCGGCAGTCTGTGTAACGGCTTATGCCGACGATTCGTTAGCCGGGCAAGAGGATGAAAATGAAATTGTTGCAACGGTTTCAATTTGCTCCTGCATTTATTTCTTCCCGATTTCGGGTCACACATGGATTTATGTTGAAAATCTGTCCGACAGGGAACAGCGGGTCGGTCTTTATGATCTGCCGGTCGGTCAGGGTGTATCAATAGGTTCGTTTTCATTTTCGGTCTCCGACGGTTGGGGTATTTACTATAACATTGAGGCTTTCAGAGAAAACCGCGACAACAATTCCTCAAATCATTGGACAAAGACAAAGGAACTTTCGCAGAGCGAGCTTGATTCTCTCAGCAGAAATATTGCCAACTATGTTAACTATTGGGATTTTTATTTTAACTGCGCTTTCTTTGCTTTTTCAATCTGGAATTCGGCTTCGGGAGATTTTCTGATTCCGCTTGTAATCCCTGCAATTTCTCAGCTTGAGGTTATTCTTGCGGGCGGCAAAAAAGGCGTTCTTGAAATGTATGAGCCTACCGAGGATCAGGTTTTCAGACAGAGAGGTTCAGGCAGCTCGGCTTATCTTGAACCCGTCAGCGATTGGACAATCAACAGCTGATTTCCTGAAAAGCAATAGAAAAATTCAAAAAAGTCAGAAGAACGGAAATGTCAAAAGACGATAGATTTGAAAAACTTATCCTCAAGGTTCACTTAATGTGACCGAAATCTGGGTTGATAAAGAAACAGGCGTAAACTATTTGTTTCATGCGAGTGGTTACGCAGGCGGATTGACTCCTCTGCTTGACCGTGACGGCAAGCCCGTCGTTACGCGGATTATTAACAGATAAAAACACATCTCATCAATTTCCGGGCACAGCTTTTGCTGTGCCTGTTTCTTTATAATTGAAGTCGGTTAATGTAGCAAAAATTCGTAGGGTTCGGCGTCCTCGACGAACCGATTCGCCGTAGGCGAACAATTCAACATTCGGCTTTGGGACGATGTGGGCATCGTCCACTACAAATAAAAAGCAAACCGTAGGGACAGCCCTTGCGGCTGTCCGTGAAAATGCATCAAATCCCACGGAACGCCGAGGACGGCGTTCACAACGATGGAATTGCGTTAATATCGGGCGTTTTCAGGCGTGCGAACGCAGTTCGCCCCTACCGTTTTGCCGATGATTTCTACTGATTTCACGGAAAAACTGCAATTATCTGCTTGGGCTCCCTCAAGAGGGTGCGGGTTGCCGGTGGCAACCTCTGAGCGTATGCTCAGAAGCACCGACCGAGGCGGCAGCCGAGACGCTGGCGCATAGCGCCTGAGGGAGTCAATCAGCTTTTGCGGAGCAATTACAATCGGTCATAGGCGGAGCCTATCCTTAAT
>CAYXVM010000165.1:0-4565 GCA_964468465.1 uncultured Clostridium sp. | reverse complement strand
CCCCTCCTCAATTCAACCCCATGCAGAAAAAGATGCTTCAACCGGCATCTTTTTCTCGCTTTATGGGGCTTTTTTTGTTTTTCGGGTGACAGTCCGTGCGGCTGAACGAAAAAAGATTACGGGTTAAGTCCTGCAAAGGGTCAACCCGTAATCTTTTTTATTTCTCTGTTTTTGATTATCCGAAAGAAACATTCTGAGCCGTGATTTTCAGCATAATAAGAATTGCAATAACCATCGGCAGGTTTATTAAAAACGATTTCATCTTCTGACCTTCGGAAATGAGAGTGAACGAGGGCATAAGCTTTCTTTTGCCCTTGACGATAACGAAGATAACCGAGCCGAGAATCGAAACCGCATAAAGGGCAATCATAGTGATGATGTAAATGCGGTTGAGAAGCTGTTCATCGGCGATATCCTCAATCAGAAATTCGATGATTACCGAATAAAGATTGTTGCAGAAATGAATCAGCACGCCCGTCCATATGCTGTTGGTGATGCAAACGGCATAGCCGAGAGCGATTCCCGCAATGAGGGCGAACGGAGCCTGAATCAGATTGCCGTGAAGCACGGCGAAAATGATGGCGGAAGCGATGATTGCGAATTTATCTCCGTAGCGGCGCAGGGGCTGAAGCACTGCACCTCTGATTGCAAATTCTTCAACAAGAGCGGGAACAACGGCGATTGAAACGAGATAGACTATCCTGCCCGGAATATCCGACGGAACATCAAAGTCGGGCGAGGAGAGGCTGAAGCCGATATCCGACATGATGTTAACGAAAATGCTTGAAATGTAGTTGCCTGCAAGGCAGACGAAAAAGCCGAGAGGCACGGCAAAAACCATGAGCTTGCCGCTGACGGGCTTTTCAAAATTGAAAACCTGATTTCCCGTTTTTCGGCTTATCAGCATTCCGCCGATTCCGAACGGAACAAGCAGGCTGAAAATCGACATGAAAATCGTGACAACGCTCTGCATCGTCGGGTCGCTGAAATAAAGCTCTCTGAGCGGAGTCATTGCGACGACGAGCGACATTAAATTCTGAATTATGACATACGAGATAACGCAGATACCCGAGATTATGCCGACATATTTGACTCCACGCCGTTCGTTTTGCTCCTGCAGATAACGGCTTTCGGGGGGCTGATAGTATTCGTTCAAATTTATCACCGATTCTTTATTTTTATTCAAAAAAACTCCGACTTAAACAAAATTGCCAATTTTTTTAATTATTATACCTCAATTTTCTATGCGTTACAAGTATTTTAAATTAACTAAGTGTTAAAATTTTGTTGTAATATTATTCGTTTTGGTGTAAAATTACAAAGATAATATAAAAATATGACTGAATAATCAGGAGGATGTGCTTTATGGCAGTAACAAAAAAAGAACTTGAAGAAATGATAACTTCAAGACTTTCGCATTTCTTCGGCGTATCGCCCAAGGACGCAACGGACGATCAGTTCTACAGAGCCCTCTCTATGATTGCGAGGGATATGACAAGAGAATCACGCAGAAAGTTTGACGCCGAATCAAAAGAAAAGGGTCAGAAGAAGATTTATTATCTCTGCATGGAATTTCTCATGGGCAGAAGCCTTAAAAATGCTCTTTATAACCTGAACATGACCGATACCGCAAAAAAAGCGCTTGCAACCTTCGGCGTAAAGCTCGAAAAGCTCTATGACTGCGAGCCTGACGCAGGTCTCGGCAACGGCGGCCTCGGCAGACTTGCCGCCTGCTATCTTGACGCTCTTGCAAATCAGGGCTATCACGGAATGGGCTATTCCATTCTCTATGAGGGCGGTATTTTCAAGCAGAAAATTATTGACGGCTGGCAGACCGAGATGCCCGATTTCTGGCTTCCCGGCGGTGAGGTATGGCTTTCACCGAGAGAGGATAAGGCGGTTGAGGTCAAGTTTGAGGGCAGCGTTTCCGAAACATGGGAGGGTCCGTTCCACCATGTTGAGCTTGTCGGCTGCAAGACCGTTAAGGCTGTTCCTTATGACATGATGGTTCCCGGCAAGGACGGCAAGGGTGCGGCGGTTCTCCGCCTGTGGTCGGCAAAGGCTGACAGCATTGATATGGCTATGTTCAATCAGGGCGACTACATGAGAGCCATGGAAGAAAAGGCTATGGCGGAGGTTATCAGCAAGGTGCTTTACCCCGCCGACAATCATCCCGAGGGCAAGAGCCTGCGCCTGAGACAGCAGTATTTCCTCGTTTCCGCTTCGATTCAGGATATCGTTGCAAGGCATCTGAGAGAATACGGCTCACTTGATAATTTCGCAGAGAAAAATGCAATCCACATCAATGACACTCACCCGACCATGGCTATCCCCGAGCTTATGAGAATCATGCTCGACGAATGCGGCTACGGCTGGGATGACGCTTTCAAAATCGTTCAGGATGTCTGCGCCTACACCAACCACACGGTTATGGCGGAGGCTCTCGAATGCTGGGGAGAGGATCTTTTCAAGCGCCTTGTTCCGAGAATTTATCAGATAATCAAGGAGATCGACAACCGCTTCAGAAAGAAGATATGGGACGAAACGGGAGACGCCGCAAGGGTCGAGAGAATGGCGATAATCTCAAACGGAGCGGTCAGAATGGCGAATCTCTGCGTTGCGGTTTGCCACAAGGTCAACGGCGTTTCGGCTCTCCACAGCCAGATTCTCAAGGATTCCGTTTTCAACGATTTCTATACTCTTGAACCCGATAAATTCACCAATGTCACCAACGGCATTGCTCACCGCCGCTGGCTCTGCCAGGCGAATCCCCGCCTGACCTCGATGCTCACCGAGCTTATCGGCAAGGGCTTTGTTTATGATGCGGGCGAGCTTATAAAGCTCCGTGATTTCAAGGATGATGCTTCGGTTCTCGAGGAGCTTCGCAAAATAAAGACCGCCAACAAAGCGGATTTTGCAAAGCTCGTTAAGAGCAAGACGGGCATAGTTCTTGACCCGAATTCAATCTTTGACGTTCAGGTCAAGAGACTGCATGAGTATAAGCGTCAGCACCTCAATGCGCTGAATATCCTTGCAAAATATCTTGAAATAAAGGCAAATCCCAACGGCGATTTTACGCCGCACACCTATATTTTCGGCGCAAAGGCGGCTTCGGGCTACTTCATGGCAAAGAAGATTATCGAATTCATCTGCGCCCTTGCGGATTTAATCAACAACGACCCCGATGTCAAAGACAGACTCAAGGTCGTTTATATGGAAGATTATAATGTCACCATGGCTGAGGCTCTTATGCCTGCCGCAGACATCAGCGAGCAGATTTCTCTTGCAGGCACGGAAGCGAGCGGCACGGGCAACATGAAGCTGATGATAAACGGCGCTCTCACCCTCGGCACGATGGACGGCGCAAATGTTGAGATTTATGAAGCTGTCGGTGCAGAAAATATCATGATTTTCGGCATGAGCACTCCCGAGGTCAACGAGCTTAAAAAGAGAGGCTATGTTCCTCAGAATTATTACAATAACAATGCGGAGCTTCACAATGTTATCGAGTTTGCCAACAAGGGCATCGGCGGAAAAATGTTCGGCGAAATAAGCGGCACCATCGTTCATCATGACCCCTATATGGTGCTTGCGGATTTTGCGGATTACAGAAACATTCAGAAATATGCCGAGGAGCTTTGGCATGACACGAAGAAGTGGGATAAAATGTCGCTGATGAATATTTCGGGCGCAGGCATTTTCGCCGCAGACCGTGCAATCAACGAGTATGCCGAAAACATCTGGCACGCCGACAAAATCGATTTGAGAAGCAAGAAATAATTGATTGTCCGGCAGGGAACGCATCCGGAGTTTCAAAAATATGTTGATTTTATTGGGGACGATGTGGGCATCGTCCCCTACGAATTGAAAAATCGTAAAATATGTATTACAACAGAAAAACAAACCGCCTGAAAGGCTACGATTATTCTCAATGCGGAGCGTATTTTGTTACGGTTTGCACCAAAGATAAAAAGAAAATATTAGGCAAAATCGTAGGGGGCGATGCCTACATCACCCCTGAAATAAAGCTGTCCGAATACGGAAAGACGGTTGAAAAATATATTCTTGGAATAAAAGGCCTTCACAAATACGTTATCATGCCGAATCATATTCACATGATTATTTTTATCGCAAAAGATAATGGGACGATGTGGGCATCGTCCCCTACACAAAGCATTCCTCAGCTTATCAGATCGTTCAAAACGCTGGTTACGAAAGATATCGGGTTTTCGATTTGGCAGCGTTCATTTTATGATCACATCATCAGAGACGACAAGGATTATGAGGCGATTTGGGAGTATATCGAGAATAATCCGTTGAAGTGGAAAGAGGACAGATTTTATTGAAACAGGTGATTTGATGACTGACACCGATTTTATGAACATAGCGATTGAGCAGGCGAAAATTGCCGCCTCGGAGCTTGAAGTGCCTGTCGGCGCAGTCATAGTCCGGAACGGTGAGGTGATTTCCGTCGGCAGGAACAGGCGTGAAACTGGCAAAAACGCTCTTGCTCATGCCGAGCTTGAAGCGATTGACCTTGCCTGCAAAAAGCTCGGCGGTGGGCG
>CAYXVM010000164.1:0-4569 GCA_964468465.1 uncultured Clostridium sp. | reverse complement strand
TCAGGAGGGAGCTGGCGCATAGCGCCTGAGGGAGTAAAAAAGCTCGTCAAATTCCGGTTTGTAGCGAACGATGCCCACATCGTCCCAAATGAATTTTTCATTATTCGCCCTTGGCGAATCGGTTCGTCGGGGACGCCGAACCCTACGGAGTTTCGTGGATTTGTGCGTTTTCAGGCGGGCGACCGTAGGGGACGGGTCACCCGTCCCGCATAAACCGAGCCTTTGTTTTTATGTTTTCCGGAACGCAGAGGACAGCGTTCCCTACTGAATTTTGCGTGTTTTCAGAAAGCTTCATTTATCCGTCAGCATATCAATCCTCCGTCTTTTGCTTCGCAAAATCCACCTCCTTTGCCAAAGGAGGCCAACGAAGCAGCAACCTATTGTATGGGCTCCTTTGGCGACTCCCTCCGTCACGGCTTAACGCCGTGCCACCTCCCTCAAGAGGGAGGCAGATCGCTGCCCGTAGGGCTGAGGATTGGTAAGGCGCGGATAAAATGAACTGTATGTGGTCGGGATAAAAAATTTTCAAAAAACCCTTGACATTTCGGGGGATATGTTATAAAATAACTTGCACAATAAAGCAGAGCAGGTTTGCTCTCACCTTCCGGGGGAAGTCCTGAGTCGGTCAATAGCTTCTTTTTTAAGGCGGGCGTATGCCCGATAAAAGCGTTGATTTCAGCGAGGTCAGGATATTCCTGCCCTCGCTTTTTAATTTATTTTTTGGAGGTGCTTCAACATCAGCAGCAAAGAACAGCAAATCAATGAGGAAATCCGTGACCGTGAAATCAGAGTTATTTCCGACAGCGGCGAGCAGCTCGGCATCATGTCCGCAGACGAGGCTCTCAAGATTGCAGAATCAAGAAATCTTGACCTTGTTAAAATTGCGCCCATGGCTAAGCCTCCCGTTTGCAAAATAATGGACTACGGCAAGTTCCGATTTGAAAAGGCAAAAAAAGAGAAAGAAGCAAGGAAAAACCAGAAAACAATTGAGATTAAAGAAATCAGACTTTCTCTTAATATCGATACGCATGATTTTGAAACAAAAATCAACCATGCCCGTAAGTTTATTGCGGCAGGCAACAAAGTCAAGGTTTCCATTCGCTTCAGAGGCCGTGAAATGGCTCATCCCGAGCTCGGCTTAACAACCATGAAGCGTGCGGCGGAGGCCTGTGAGGATTGCGCCGTCGTTGAAAAACCCGCAAAGCTTGAAGGCAGGCAGATGCTGATGTTCCTGGCTCCGAAAGGCACGAAATAACACAGTTTTATATTATCAAGGAGGAAATAACTATGCCTAAGATTAAAACTCACAGCGGCGCAAAAAAGCGCTTCAAGATCTCAAAGGGCGGCAAGCCCATCCGTGCACATGCTTATAAGTCACACATTCTTAATAAGAAGAGCACAAAGCGCAAGAGAAATCTTCGCAAGACCGCTGTTGCCGATGTTACCAACTGCAAGCAGATCAAGCGTCTTGTTCCTTATAAATAATACAGGATTTGCAAACAACTATCAGATTAACGGAGGATATAAAAAATGGCTCGTATTAAAGGCGCTATAATGACTCGCAAGAGAAGAAATAAGGTACTCAAGCTCGCAAAGGGCTACTACGGCTCAAAGAGCAGACTTTTCAAGACCGCCAAGCAGGCTGTCATGAAGAGCGGCAACTATGCATATATCGGCAGAAAGCAGAAGAAGCGTGACTTCAGACGCCTCTGGATCACCCGTATTTCCGCTGCATGCAAGATGAACGGAATGAACTATTCAACCTTCATCAACGGCCTCAAGAAAGCAGACATCACCCTTAACAGAAAGATGCTTGCAGAGATCGCCGTTGCAGATCCCGCAGCATTCACCGCTCTTACCGAAAAAGCTAAGGCGGCTCTTAACTGATTAAAGAGTTAAAGTTAGTCAGAGATGTGGCATATTACTATGTTACATCTCTGATTATTTCTTATTTTCTTTTTCGGCTTTGAAATCCGGCAAAAATATCACTATATAAAGGTATCAAATAAAAGGTAATCGGAATGGAAAAGATAACCTCCCGAACGAACGATAAAATTAAATATGCCGTCCGTCTTGGAGAAAGCGCTTCCCTGCGAAAAGAGGCGGGGGAATTCTTTCTCGAGGGCGCACGGCTTTGCTCCGACGCCGCATTAACGGGCATTGAGATAAGGCAGGCGTTTTTTACGGGCAAGGCGCTTTGGAAATACGCCGATTATGTTGATAACATCGTCAAAAGCTGCGGCATATGCTATGAGATAAGCGCAGAGGTTTCCCAAAAGCTTGCGGGAACCGAAAAATCGCAGGGAGTTTTCTGCATCTGCGCCGAAAGACGGCATGACGGCGGCGGAAGCCTTGACCCAAACGGCAAATATCTTGCGCTTGAGAATTTGCAGGACCCTGCCAACCTCGGGGCGATATGCCGAAGCGCAGAGGCTCTCGGGCTTGACGGGCTGATAGTCGGCGGGGGCTGTGATATCTATAACCCCAAGGCTCTCAGAGCCGCCATGGGCTCGTCGCTCAGGCTCAACATAATTTCCGCTCCCGCTCTTGACGGGCTGATTGATAAAGCAAATTCAATGGGTATGCTGACCCTCGCCTCCGTTCCGAGAAGCACGGCGGTCGATATCCGAAAAGTCAGCATGGACGGCGGAGTGATTTGCTGCGTCGGCAACGAGGGCTCGGGTCTTTCCGAGCAGGTTATTGAAAAATGCAAAATGCAGGTCGTTATTCCGATGAACGGCAGAGCGGAGTCTTTCAATGCCGCCGCCGCTGCCGCCATACTTGCATGGGAGCTGAAAAGATGAACGGAAACACCAAGTATTGGGTATGGCTGTCTTTGGCTTTGGGTGCAGGGGCTAAGGTTGATGAGATACTGTCCGCCTATCCCGACCCGTCAAAGCTTTTTGAGGATGAAACAGCCGACAGAATCATTTCGGGCGTTTTCACCCGCAGGCAGATTGAAAAGCTTGAAGCTCTGAAGCTTTCCGACGCAGAAACCGCCATTGCGGTCTGCAAAAAGAACGGCTGGAGCGTTGTAACCCCCGAGGATTCCGATTATCCCGCAGGGCTTCGCAAGCTTCCCGATATGCCGATTGTTCTTTATGTTGACGGAAGCCTTGACTGCCTTAAAGGGAAGGTTATAATCGGGGTTGTCGGAACACGCAAGCCCTGCCATGAAAGCACGGTTATAGCCCGCAGGATAAGCGGCGACCTTGCAAAGGCAGGGGCGGTTGTGGTCAGTGGAGGCGCGCTCGGGATTGACAGCTCCGCCCATGAGGGAGCGATTGAAGCGGGAGGAAAAACCGTCTGCGTTATGGGCTGCGGCCTCGGAGTGAATTATCTGATGTCAAACGAAGCCATGCGCCGCAGTATCAGAGAAAACGGGGCGGTAATCAGCGAATTTCCGCCGCTGAGCCAGGCTTCAAGAATGACTTTCCCGATAAGAAACAGAATTATTTCGGGGCTGAGCCACGGAGTTCTCGTTGTTGAAGCGGGAGTTAAAAGCGGCTCGCTGATAACGGCAAGATGCGCCGCCGAGCAGGGCAGAGAGGTTTTTGCAATTCCCGGCAGTGTGCTGACAACGGCTTATTCGGGGGCTAACAATCTGATAAGAGACGGAGCAAAGTCCGTTTCCTGCGCCGAGGATATTCTGACACCGTATGCGGCGATGTATCCCGACAGGCTGGAGCTTTCCGCCATCGACCGTTCCCCGATAAAAACCGAGAAAAAAGTCGAAACGGAAAAAGTTTACAAAACAGTCAAAAAAGAAATAAAAACAGGGCTTGACCCGAACGCACGGGCGGTCTATAATCTTTTCGGGGATGAACCGCTTCACCCCGACGAAATATGCGCAGAAAGCGGTTTGCCGCTCTCAAAGGTCATTTCGGCGCTCATGCAGCTTGAAATGGCGGATCTGATAAAACAGACCGACGGCAAAAACTATATTTTAAACGATTAAAAACGGGAGATAGATCAATGTCAAAACTTGTTATTGTTGAGTCACCGGCAAAGGCGAACACAATTCAGAAGTATCTGGGCAAGGGCTACGATGTTGTTGCATCAAAGGGACATATCAGAGATTTGCCTGCGGCAAAGCTCAGCGTTGATGTCAAAAACAATTTTGCGCCGAAATATGCGCTTATCAAAGGCAAAGAAAAGCTCGTCAAGGAGCTTAAAGAAAAGGTTGAAGCAAGCGATGCCGTTTATCTCGCCGCCGACCCCGACCGTGAGGGAGAGGCGATTTCATGGCATCTTGCAACGGTTCTCGGCCTTGACCTCAACAAGCCGAACCGTGTCACATTCAATGAAATAACCAAGACGGGCATTGCAAACGGCATGGCGAACCCCAAAAAGGTTAACCTTGACCTTGTCAACGCTCAGCAGGCTCGCCGTGTGCTTGACCGCCTTGTCGGCTACAGGCTCAGCCCCTTTGTTTCGCAGAAGATCAGGAGAGGTCTTTCGGCAGGCAGAGTTCAGAGCGTTGCGGTCAGACTTATTGTTGACCGTGAAGAAGAAATCAACGCTTTTGTTCCCGAAGAATATTGGATTATCGATGCAAAGCTTGCAACC
>CAYXVM010000163.1:0-4583 GCA_964468465.1 uncultured Clostridium sp. | reverse complement strand
AGCGAAATCACGGCGAGAAGAACTCCGCCCGAGACCCAAAGTCTGCCCGCAAAACGGTGGGTTTTGTTCCAGTTTTCAACGCTGTTCAGCGTCCATGAAATTCTGATTCCGAACGAATAATTCTGCTTGCATTTGGGCATGTAGTTGCCGAGGATAATAAAAATTGCCGAGAAGAAGAGCATAAACGCCTTGTTGACGCTGAATTCTGCGCCCAACGCAAAGCCGTAGGTTATTTCGCTTATAAGGAACGAAACGGCAGGACAGAGCCAAAGAACCGCTCCGAACGCCTTTTCACTGATGTTCTTCTTTTTGGGGTCAACCGAGGTCATGAAAACGCAGAAAAGATGAACCGCAAGCAGAAAAAGCGGAATTCCGAAAACGGCAAACGCCTTGCCGCTTGTGCCGTCCGGCTCGCCTGCAATGTTAAAATGAGTGGGGATTTTTTCGGGAAGCCTGTTCCACAGAATCAGCCCTGCCGCAATCGGAAGAACCGTTAACAGCGATGTTATTATTATTTTGGTTTTGTTCTTCTTTATCATCGTTTTCACCGCCTTTCAAATCAGTCAGCCACAGCATGATTTCTTCGAGCACCGAGGCATTAAGCTCGTAATAAATGAACTTTCCGTCACGCTCGTCACGGATAAGATCCGCTTCTTTCAGCACCGAGAGATGCCGTGAGACTGCGGCGGCGCTGACGGGGAATTTTTCGCAGATTTCGCCCGCAGACATTTTGCCGCCTTTGAGCATGTTAAGTATGTCACGCCTTGTTGAATCCGAAAGGGCTTTCAGCGTGTTCTGAATCGACATTTCATCACCTGCAATTGCTTTTTCTTTCCGATTTGAAAACCTCGGGAAAGAACATTTAACATTTAACTTAATTGTTAAATGTATTCTATCACAAGGGTATTGTTTTGTCAATATTTTTTCGGGATATGCAGACGAAAATGCACGGAAAACGAAGAAAAACCGCACCGTTTGCGGCAAAATCGCCGTTAACGGTGCGGTACTTAATCAATTATTTTACGCTTGCCGTTGAGCCGGAAATCAGGCTGTCAACAAACTGCTTTGCGGCTCTTGCCGAGCGGGTGCTTCTTGCAAGTGCGAAGCGTTCCGCCGCCGCAAAAAGCTTATCCTCGCTGTATTCAATGCCGTTTGCGTCGGCAAGATGCTTGACAATGTTGAGATATGTTGCCTTGTCGGGTCTTTGGAAGGTGAGCTGAATCCCGAAACGCTCCGAGAGCGAAACAATCTCCTGCATCGTGTCGTTAAAGTGAACATCGTCGCCCTCACGGTCGGAGAATTTCTCTTTGACAAGGTGGCGGCGGTTGCTCGTTGCATAGATGACAACATTCTGAGATTTTGCCGAAACCGAGCCTTCAAGAATGGCTTTCAATGCGCTGAAATTGTCATCGTCCTTCGCAAACGAAAGGTCGTCGATGAACAGAATGAATTTCAGGGGATTCACGGTCAGCTCGTCAAGAATTGCGGGTATTTCACGAAGCTGTTCCTTGCGGACTTCAAGAATACGCAGACCCTCTTGATAAAGCTCGTTGACAACCGCCTTTACGGTTGAGGATTTTCCCGTTCCCGCATCACCCGTGAGCAGGATATTCGCCGCAGGCTTTCCCTCAAGCAGAGCCTTGGTGTTTTCAAGAATAATCTGCTTTTCACGGCTATAGTCAATAAGGTCTGAAAGCCGTGTTTCGTCGGGATTGCGAACGGGAACTATCTGCCTGTCATGCTCAATATAGAACATGTGATACCGTGCATAAATTCCGTAGCCGTATTTGCCGATATTTTCAACACGGTGGCGGTATTTGCCCGCAAGGTCAATGCTCTCGTTTTCCCAGACGGGGAGTGAGCCGTCCCAATCAATTGCCGAGCGCAGAGCCTGAGGAGTAAGGTCTGAAACAGCCTGCAAAACCTGCAAGTCCTCATCAACTCCGTTAACAAGAGTCCGGGAAGGCGTTTTGCCCGAGCCGATACAGCGGATATAAACATTTTCATCATCCGTGACTATGCTCTGAACATAACTGCTGAGATTTACCGTGTGAGCCTCATAAAGGCGGGCGGCAAACTCGGAGTATGCGCTGACAGCCTTGCTGACGGGCGCATTATCCACGCAGTCAAGATATTCGGTCAGAGCCTTGATAACGGGGTCGCCGAGAAGCGCTCTGAAAACCGAAAGTGAGCGGAGACGGACGGATAAATTAAAAAGAGTGTCGTTCATTGGTCAATCATCTTTTCAGTTAAGAATTGCGCCCTTTGCGCCGCTTGAAACAAGCGAAGCGTAGCGTTTGAGATAGCCCGAAAGCTCCTTTGTTTTGGGAACGAAGTTCTTCATTCTTTCTTCAAGCTCGGCTTCGTCAACCTTGAGCTCAAGCTTGTTTTCGGGAATATTTATGCTGATGATGTCGCCCTCTTTGACAACGCCGATCATTCCGCCGCTTGCCGCTTCGGGTGAGACATGGCCGATGCAAGCGCCTCTTGTTGCGCCGCTGAATCTGCCGTCGGTTATCAGCGCAACGCTGCTGCCAAGACCCATGCCCATAATCGCAGAGGTCGGGTTAAGCATTTCACGCATACCGGGGCCGCCCTTGGGGCCTTCATAACGGATAACAACAACATCGCCGGGATTGATTTTGCCCGCATTGATTGCCGCCTGTGCGTCCTCCTCGCATTCAAAAACTCTTGCGGGGCCTTCATGCACAAGCATTTCGGGAGCAACCGCCGAACGCTTGACAACGCTGCCGTCGGGGGCAAGATTGCCTCTGAGAACTGCGATTCCGCCGGTTTCGCTGTAGGGATTCTCAATCGGACGGATAACATCGTGGTTGAGGTTGACTGCGTTTTCAATGTTTTCGCCGACGGTCTTGCCCGTGACGGTGATGCAGTCGGTGTTGAGAAGATTTTTCTTTGAAAGCTCGTTCATAACGGCATAAACTCCACCCGCTTCGTCAAGCTCCTCCATATATGTGCGCCCTGCGGGAGCAAGGTGGCAGAGATTGGGAGTTTTTGCGCTGATGGTGTTTGCAATGTCAAGATTTATTTCAATTCCGCATTCGTGGGCGATTGCGGGCAGGTGAAGCATGCTGTTGGTTGAACAGCCGAGAGCCATATCAACCGTCAGAGCATTGTTGAACGCCTCTTTTGTCATAATGTCACGGGGGCGGATATCATTTTTCAGAAGCTCCATGACCTTCATGCCTGCGTGCTTTGCAAGCTCGATTCTGCTTGAATAAACGGCGGGAATTGTTCCGTTGCCTCTGAGAGCCATGCCGAGAGCCTCGCAAAGGCAGTTCATTGAGTTTGCCGTATACATTCCCGAGCACGAGCCGCAGGTGGGGCAGGTTTTACATTCGTATTCCTGAAGCTTTTCAAGCGAAATTTTGCCCGCATTGTATTGACCGACAGCCTCTGAAATTGAAGAAAAGCTCGTCTTTGCGCCGTCAACATGGCCTGCAAGCATCGGGCCGCCGCTGACAAAAACGGTGGGGATATTGAGCCTTGCCGCCGCCATGAGAAGTCCGGGAACGTTCTTGTCGCAGTTGGGAACCATAACAAGAGCGTCAAAGCCGTGAGCAAGAGCCATGGCTTCGGTTGAATCAGCGATAAGGTCACGGGTTACGAGCGAATATTTCATTCCTCTGTGACCCATGGCGATGCCGTCGCAGACTGCGATTGCGGGGAAAACGACGGGCGTTCCGCCTGCCATTGCAACGCCGATGCGAACCGCTTCAACAATCTTGTCAATGTTCATGTGGCCGGGCACGATTTCGTTATATGAGCTGACAATTCCGACCATCGGGCGGCTGATTTCTTCGTTTGTCATGCCGAGCGCATGATAGAGTGCTCTGTGGGGCGCATTCTGAGCGCCGTTTTTAATTGAATCACTAACCATAGTAATACCTCATTTATAAAGAAAGGGGAATAACACGGAAATGCTATTCCCCGAACAGAATCAGTTGTTGATGAGCTTGTCCTCGCCGTTCCAGCTGTAGAGCTTGCGGATATCTTCGCCGACAACCTCTGAGGGATGCTCGCTTGCAAGCTTACGCATTGCACGGAAGTGAACCTGGCTGCCTGCGTCCGACATGTCAAGCAGGAATTCTTTTGCAAAAGTACCGTCCTGAATATCCTTGAGGATCTTCTTCATGGTCTTCTTGGTTTCGTCCGTGATGATCTTCGGGCCTGTGATGTAGTCGCCGTATTCAGCGGTGTTGGAGATTGAATATCTCATTCCTGCAAAGCCGCTCTGATAGATAAGGTCAACGATGAGCTTCATCTCATGGATGCACTCAAAATAAGCGTTTCTGGGGTCATAGCCTGCTTCAACGAGGGTTTCAAAGCCTGCCTGCATGAGAGCGCAAACGCCGCCGCAGAGAACAGCCTGCTCGCCGAAAAGATCGGTCTCTGTCTCGGTGCGGAATGTGGTTTCAAGAACGCCTGCACGTGCGCCGCCGATGCCCAGAGCATAAGCAAGGCCGATATCCCATGCGTCACCTGTAGCATCCTGCTCAACAGCTATAAGGCAGGGAACGCCTTTGCCCGCCTGATACTCGCTTCTTACGGTGTGGCCGGGG
>CAYXVM010000162.1:0-4592 GCA_964468465.1 uncultured Clostridium sp. | reverse complement strand
AAGTGCCCGTATTTTCAAGTGCAACGGGGAATTATTGCTCACCCGTGCGAAAAATAAAAGCCTGCAAACGGTTGAGAATGCAGGCTTTATTATGTTAATTAATCAAGCTTCATCAGCATTTCAAGAATGCGCTTGACGCAGATTTCAAGATCCGCTCTTGTCAGAACGCCTTTCTCCATTGCGGCTTTGAGGTCATCGGGATAGCCGATATGCATTTTCATGTCGTTGCCTGCAATAACCTCCTGAACGGGGTCGTTTTTAACGCCCCAGTCGGTTGTGACCATGCCGTTGAAGCCCCATTCGTTTCTGAGAATGCCCGTGAGCAGCTCATAATTTTCAGAGGTGTGCTGACCGTTTATCAGATTGTATGAGGACATAAGAGTCCACGGATCTGCCTCTTTAACGCAGATTTCAAAGCCTTTAAGATATATTTCTCTCAACGCTCTTTCGGAGAGCCTTGAATCGCTTGCAATTCTGTTTGCCTCCTTGCTGTTGCAGGCAAAATGCTTGATTGAAACGGCTATTTTCTGCGACTGGATTCCTCTTGTGCTTGCGGCGGCAAATTTGCCCGCAATCAAGGGGTCTTCGGAATAATATTCAAAGTTTCTGCCGCAAAGAGGGCTGCGGTGAATGTTGAGTGCGGGTGCAAGCCAGATGCCGAGATTGTTTTCACGAAGCTCGGATGCGGCGGCGGCTCCGACTTCAAAAGCAAGGTCGGTATTCCATGATGCCGCAATCATTGTTGCACAGGGCCATGCGGTTGTCGGGATTCCCGTTTCGGTGTTAAGCCTCAGACCTGCGGGGCCGTCTGCCGTCGGAGCGGCGGGAACGCCGAGCCTCTTTAGACCGCCGAAGCAGCCCGTGTTTGCAACGCCTGTCGGCGGCTGACCTCCTACAAAGCCTCTCAGCTCGTCATCGGTGAACTGAGCGACAAACTCATCCATTGTGATTTCTTCGCCGACCTTGTCAAACTTAACAAGCTCATCGGGAGCTTTTGCGCCGCTCGGCTCGTTTTTGCCGTTGATATGTTTCTCATTTCCCATGGGCAGAGCCTCAAAGCTGCCGTCGGAAAGCATACGCTTTTCAAGCTTTGACGGGGTGCAGTATGAGGTGAGCTGTTCGGTAACGGTATTCTGAGCAACGGTGTATTCAAAGCTGAGCTTTTCGGCGTTTCTGACGGAAGTGCCGAGATAAAATCCGTAGTTGCCTTTTTCAAGAACATAGGCGGCTTTTGAAATCTTGCCGAGATCGTCGAAGCTTGCCATGTCGGCAACATCAAAGCTCAGCGCAAGCGTTTCGGATTCGCCCGGAGCGAGAAGCGAAGTTTTTTTGAAAGCTGCAAGCTCTCTTGAGGGCTTGCCGAGCTTGCCCTGCGGAGCGCTGTAATAGAGCTGAATAACCTCTTTGCCGGCGCATGAGCCGGTATTTGTGACCGTGACGGCGGCAGCTATTTTTCCGTCGCTTTCGCCGCAGATTTTGCCGCTGAGCGCAAAGCTTGTGTATGAAAGACCGTAGCCGAACGGATAGCGGACATAATCCTTTGCGCCGGGAATGGTCTCAAAATAACGGTAGCCGACATAGATATCGTCGGTGTAGTTGAGATAGTCGAAATCTTCAATGAAATCCTCTTTGTTGGGGTAATAATCATATGATTTTGCAACCGTGTCGGCAAGCTTGCCCGAGGGGTTCTCGTCGCCGCAGATGATGTCGGCAATTGCCGTGCCGCCCTCCATGCCTGCCTGCCACGCAAGCAGAACTGCGGGAACATCCTTGTTTTCTGCGAAAGCTTCGCAATCAAGAACCGCTCCCGTGTTGAGAACAACAATAACCTTTTTGAAAAGCTTGCAAATTTTTGAAAGAAGCTCTTTTTCCAAATCGGAAAGATAATAGTCTCCGCCTATCGGGCGGCGGTCTGAACCCTCTGCAGAAAAACGGCTGACCGTGAAAATTGCCGTATCGGCAAAGTCTGCGGCTGATGAAATCAGTTCGTCGGGAACATTCGCTTCCTTAACATGCATGCTCTGGAAGGTGTCATATGTAATATCGTCTCTCTCCTGACGGAACGGCATGGCGTTGACTCTGTCCCAAATCTTGCCTATCTGCTCGTCGGTCGGGATGCTTTTTCCCTCAGCTTCAACATATTCTCTGTAGAAATCGGCGAGCGGTTCATAGATTGAAACCTTGCCTTCGGCTTCCTTCTCCTTGAAGCCGTCATAAATGCTGCGGACATAGGGGGAGTGAACATCTCCGCTTCCTCCGCCGCCTTTGATATATTCAATGGTGGCTTTGCCGAAAAGGGCAATCTTTTCGCCTTTTTTCAAGGGCAGAGCGCCGCAGTCATTTTTGAGCAGAATCATTCCCTCACGGGCTGCCTGCCTTGAGAGAGCGGCGTGCTCGGCGCTTGCGGTGACGCAGCGGCCGTCTTTTCCCAATGGAATGCACGGCTGAAAATTGAATCTTGCAAACTTATCCATATAATTCTCCATTCTCAAAAAGAAAACCGCTTTGGAAGTGCGGCTTCTTAATGCTTTGATTTATTCTGCAATGAATAAACCCTAACAGACGGAGTAAAACCGTCAGAAACAGGGTTCGGTTAATTATATTACCGCTGAAAAAATATGTCAAGGTCTGAAAGCAAAACGGAGAAACCGGTTTTAATCAATATTAACTCATTATTAATTTATTTGTAATTATTTCGCCTTGAAACCGATGGCTTCAAATGGTATAATATAGAAAACCGCATTTTATCATAAGATAACAAAACCGCAACGGAATAAAAGTTTTGAAAACCGAACGGGGGAAAAGTATGAAAAAATGTATTATTATCGGCGGCGGTCCTGCGGGCTTGACGGCGGGTTATGAACTGTTGAAAAGATCAAACGATTATGAGGTTATTATTCTTGAACGCAGCGATGTGCTTGGCGGCATTTCGAGAACGGTTAATCACAACGGCAACCGTATGGATATAGGCGGTCACCGCTTTTTCTCAAAAGATAAGGATGTTACCGATTTTTGGGCGGAGCTTATGCCGACTCAGGGCGAGCCTTCGTTTGACGATAAGCTTCTCGGCAGAGAGAAAAAGCTTGTCCCGGGAGGCCCCGACCCCGAAAAAGAGGACAGGGTCATGCTCCTGCGCCGCAGGATTTCAAGAATTTATTATCTCAATAAATTCTTTGATTACCCGATTTCCATGAAGCCGCAGACCTTCATCAACATGGGCTTTTCAAGAACGGTGAAAGCGGGCTTCAGCTATCTCAAATCAACCGTATCAAAAAAGGAAGAAACATCGCTTGAAAACTTCTACATAAACCGCTTCGGAAAAGTGCTTTATTCCATGTTCTTTGAGGGCTATACAGAGAAGCTCTGGGGCAGGCATCCGAGCGAGATTTCGGCGGATTGGGGCGCTCAGCGTGTTAAAGGTCTTTCAATTCTTGCCGTTATCAAGGATATGTTTTCTAAGCTTGTTCCGAATAAGAACAGAAAGGTTGAAACCTCTCTGATTGAGGAGTTTCAGTACCCGAAATTCGGCCCCGGCCAGCTTTGGGAGACCGTCGGAGACGAATTTGTTAAAATGGGCGGCAAAATTCTTTATAATCATAAAGTTACGGATATTGACATTTCAGGCGGCAGGGTCAACAGCGTTAAGTGCGACTGCGGCGGTTCCGTTGAAACCGTTGAGGGCGATATTTTCATTTCTTCAATGCCCGTTAAGGATCTTGTTGCAGGCATGGGCAGCGAAGTTCCCAAGGCTCCCGCCGAGATTGCGGCAGGTCTGCCTTACAGGGATTTCGTAACCGTCGGTCTGCTCCTAAAAAAGCTTAATCTCAAAAACGAAACCGATATCAAAACTCTCGGCAATATCGTTCCTGATTGCTGGATTTATGTTCAGGATGTCGGAGTGAAGCTCGGCAGAATTCAGATTTTTAACAATTGGTCGCCGTATCTCGTCAAAGATCCCCGGAACACGGTCTGGATAGGCCTTGAATACTTTTGCAACGAGGGCGACGAATTCTGGAGCATGGATGAAAAAACCTGCGTTGATTATGCCGTTAAAGAGCTTAAAAAGATGGGCGTTATCGACGCCGACGCCGAAATTCTCGACAGCCACCGTGAAAAGGTTCAGAAAGCTTATCCCGCTTATTTTGACACATATGACCGCATGGATGAGCTTGTTGAATATCTTGATACATTTGAAAATCTCTACTGTGTGGGCAGAAACGGTCAGCACAGATACAACAACATGGATCACTCAATGGCAACCTCGTTTGAGGCAGTCAATAATATTCTCAGCGGCAAAAAAACAAAGGAGAATATCTGGAGCGTTAACACAGAGGCTGAATATCACGAGGAATCGAACGGCGAAAAGAGCTGAACGGCTCGGATTGTTTAACGGACAAAGGAGAAAACTATGTTTGTTGATTCAAAAAAGCTGAAAAAATACTCGGTTTTTGCGATTTCGGCGCTGTTTGCCGCATTTTCGCTCGGAACCGTAATTTATTATATAATCTATCCGTCTGCGGCGTTCTTCCATTCGGACTGCACCGACACAATCCTTTGGGCGCAGGCAAGCCATGACTGCGGCGGAGTGTTCA
>CAYXVM010000161.1:0-4597 GCA_964468465.1 uncultured Clostridium sp. | reverse complement strand
GGCGCTATGCGCCAGCTCCTTTGCCAAAGGAGCCTATGCAGTCAGCCACGGTTTTGCAGATAAGCTTATTATTATAATGAAACTATCGCCTTGGGCTCCTTAGAAAAGGCGCTGCCCGTAGGGCTGAGGATTGATAAGATAACGGATTAATCAATGCAACAGATAATCCGCAAGTTGCCGAAAAAATGCTTGCCGAACTATTAAAATCGGTCATAGGCGGAGCCTATCCTTAATTTGCGAAAAACGGGCGACCACACAGGGGGCGCCCCTACCGCTTAGCCGTTGATTTTTATTGGTTTCAGGAACGCCGAGGACGGCGTTCCCTACGGAAAATCGTTATATATCAACAGTATCGCATATCAAAAACAGTGGTGTCAAGCCCTGCCAACCCTATATTATTTCTTTCTCTTAATCAGGAAATATATTCCTGCGCCTGCGGTTGCGACCAACGCCGCCCCGCCCGCAATCGAACCGCCGACGGTTCTGCGCTTTTTGATATCCTTTTTCGCACCCGAAACGGTTGATTCAAGGGTGGTTTTGTTGAAATTTTCAAGGCTGTCCCACTCGCAGACCATCGTAACGCCCTGCTTTTCGCAAAGCTCATTCACTTTTGACAGAATATTCTGCCTTTCGGAATCACTGATTTCAGGCAAAAGAACTGCGGCATATTCAACCGACAGCTCAACGGCTTCAACCCTGCTTTCAAGCTCGTCATCCCCTGCAACCGCCTCTTTTGCCTCGGAAATAAGCTTTCTGTAGCGTTCAATATTCTTCTCTGACAAATATCCCGAATAGTGCGGCATTAAACCGTCATAAAGCCCAAGCTTTTTGTGTGACTTGCAAAGCTCTGAAGCGCAGAGATTCATATATTCGATAATTTTCGGCGCTGCCGCTCCGTAATAAGCGGTAACATATTTTGAAACGCATTCGGCAACATCCGTCTGACTGCCATCCCACATCAAGCGGGAGAGAACATAGGCTCTGAGGCTTGCAAATTCACCGCCTTTTTCACGGGATGCCTGATGGAAAACGCCGATTATCTTGTTTTCTTCATAGAACTGCTGATTCTTTGCCTGAACGGCAAAATTCGGGAACGGCATGAGCAGATGAGCGAAGTTAACCACATAGTCCCAGACAACGATTTTATCGGTTATCTTTGACCATTCCTCAACCTGCGCCTTAAATTCCGCTGAATTTACGTTGGCTCCGTCAAGATAGGCTGAAGCCTGATCGCCCGGCATTGAGCAAAGCTTGATGACAACATTCGGCTCCGCTTTCATATTTTTCGGGGCTTTAAGGGTGTGAAGATATGCCAAAGTGGAAATATACTTATCAGGAAAAGCCTTTGCAAGCTTATTAAGGAACGGCAGAAGCGTTCCCATACCTGTTCCGCCCGCCGCTTCATCAGCCGCCCTGCATTTTTCGCATTGACAGCCTGCAAGCGACGGATTGTCGTTGCCGCTGAAATCCCAATACATAACATCGGGATTTTCCTCAATCTTTTTCGCCAAAGATTTTTTGACTATTTCAAAAACCTCGGGATTGCTAAGGCAAAGATAAGCCTCACGGTTATCATATGATGTAACCCTGACGCCGTCTTTCTCCGAAAAATATTCGGGATGCTCGGCAAAATAATCATCGGGAGAAAGATACTTATAGCAATCGTGGCACCATGTACCCCAGCCCTCATACTGCAATTCTTCAATTGACTTTTCGGGATTGTCGCTCTCAACATCAACGCCGTTAAGTCTCAGCTTCGCCGCCCATTTATTCTGAACGGTTTCATAAGCATAAACATCACGCCAGCTTGTTGCGGGCTTGAAAATCCTGTCGGTTTTTTCAAGGCAGACGGTTTTGCTTTCGGGAACGAATGTATCGTCGGGAGTCAGGAACATACAGCCCAAAAAGTCCTCTGCGAAACCGTAAACACCGTTTCTTGACCCTGCCTGCGTCGCTCCGCAAATTGTAATATCCTTGTCGCCGATTGCGATTCTGTAGCCGTCGGAAATGTCGCCGTTCGGGCGTTCCGTTCCCAAAGCCGTGTCAATGCAGATGTTCCGAGCCGATGAATCAGCCTGACCTTCGGTTATAACGGGCAAAGCCGTGCCCGTCATTCTCTCAAATACATTTTGAAGCGTTTCGGCGGCTTCACGGAGAGATTCTGAGCAGTTCTCGGGGAGCACAACGGAAAAATCGGTTTCGCCGCTATCAAAAACAGTCAGCTTGCCTTCGCCTTTTTCAGAAAGGCTTTTCATCTGCAAGGCTTCAAGCGGAAGATTTTCAAATTCAATCGGCTCAACGGACTTTTTGCCCGTCGCATAAGCGCAAACGATGTTTGAAGCTGAAATCGCAAGCGCCGTAACAGACGCAATAGCTTTTTTCAATTTTTTCATTTTTAAAATCCTTTCATAAAAAGAATGCTGTTTACAGTATAAATTGCAAATTCAATTCCGTCAATATGTTTAAGGATTTTTGGAAAAAGTTTTATAATTTGGCTTGACATTTTGAAAGCGGTGTGATAGATTAATAAAAAAATGAAAGGGATTATTATGGCTTTAACATTTATTCTCAACAAGGACGACGACAGATAGCGCTTGACCTTGACTTTTTGTCACGGGTGCAAGCGCTTAAAGTGTTGTGCCTGTGCGAAAATAAATGTTTAATCATTTTTGCATCGGTTCAACGGAGCCGATGCTTTTTTTATTTTGAAAGGTTGTGTTAATATGCGGAATACAGATTATTCCGAAGCCGATTTCCGTTGCAGTTCTGACTAATTATGCAACGGAGGTAAATAAATGAAAACTGTTAATACTGAAATCAAATCAAATTATATTGAAGCCGACGAGCTTTCAAAGCATATCGGTGAAGAAATAAAAGTTCACGGAATGATTTATAAAATCAGAAAAATGTCGGGCTTTGCATTTGTTCTGCTCAAATCAAAAGGAAAGATTATTCAATGCGTTCATTCCCCCGATTGGTCTGATTTTTCGCTCTCGGAAATCGGAGAAAACGATTCCGTTGAATTTAGCGGAGAAATCGTTTCAGATGAAAGGTGCAAAAGCGGCGGTGAATTAAGAATTTTATCTTATAAAATGCTTTCAAAATGCAATTTTGAGCCGCCTATCGTTATTAACAACAAGGAATTGGCCGCATCGCCCGACACAGTTCTGGACTATCGCCCTATTACCCTGCGAAACGAAAAAGAAACGGTTGTGTTCAAAATTCAGGCGGAAATCTGCAAAGCAATACGCCAATTTTTAGACGAAAACCGTTTTACCGAAATTCACACCCCGAAGCTTGTTTCGGGCAGTGCAGAGGGCGGAGCAAATGTATTCAGGCTTGACTATTTCGGCAAAGAAGCCTTTCTCGCTCAAAGCCCGCAATTTTATAAGCAAATCATGGTCGGAGTTTTTGAAAGAGTTTATGAAATTGCGCCCGTTTTCCGTGCCGAAAAGCACGACACTTCACGGCATATCAATGAATACACAAGCGTTGACATTGAAATGGGGTTTATTGAAAGCTTCGAGGAGCTTATGAGCCTTGAAGCGACAATGCTCAAAAGTGTTTTTGAAGCAATAAAAGTTAGCTGTGAATATGAGCTTTTGCTGTTAAAAGCAAAAGTGCCGGAGATATCGGAAATCCCGGTTATTGATTTTTCCGGCGCAAAAGAGCTTGTGTCGAAAACCTTTTCAAGGCCGATTACCGATGAAAACGATTTTGACCCCGAGGAAGAAAAACTGCTCAGCAGAATTATAAATAAAGAAACGGGAAGCGATTTTGTTTTTGTTACTGAATACAAGTCGAAAAAACGGCCGTTTTACACAATGGACTGCCCGGATAATCCGAGCGTTACGGAAAGCTTCGACTTGATTTTCAGAGGATTGGAGATAACGACAGGCGGCAAAAGAATAAACGAATATGAACAGCAAACAGAAAAAATGAAAAATCGGGGAATGAATCCGGATGATTTTTCAAGCTATCTGACGGCTCATAAATACGGCTTGCCGCCGCACGGAGGAATGGGAATAGGTCTTGAACGGCTGACGGCTCAGCTTTTAGGGTTTGAAAATATCAGAAAAGCAACGCTGTTCCCGAGAGATGTTAAGAGAATAAACCCGTAAAAAAAGAGGTGCGAGCCAAAGCGGTTCGCACCTTTTACACTTGATTAAGCGGTTAAAACAATCAGATTAATCGGCATTTG
Organism: uncultured Clostridium sp.; assembly: GCA_964468465.1. GTDB lineage: Bacteria > Bacillota > Clostridia > Oscillospirales > Acutalibacteraceae > CAG-177. The sequence goes on along the minus strand of CAYXVM010000161.1, from coordinate 396 downwards.
CCCTCCAAAGCCTGCATTGCTCGATTCTTGCGCCCTTTGGAGTATCTCCGTGTTCAGGGTCGCAGGAATAATCCGTTAATAAATCGCACGGAAGCTCAGGGCATTCGCCGCAATGAACAAAGCCTCTGTTTTGACAGCAGATTGCCACGGGGCATTCTCCGTGAAAAGGATGCCCGTTTGTTTCAATACAGCCGCCGCAGCCGTTTGTTTCTTTATACTCACAGCCGATACAATGAAGTCCGCATCTTGAATCTATCATTTGAACTCACCCACATTCAATATAGTTGTTGCATTTATGGTAACATATAATCAAAATTATTTCAATATTTAAACCGGCAAAAAACAGGCATTCTGATTGGACGGTTGAAAAATCAATACATATATGATATTTTTAAT
>CAYXVM010000160.1:0-4693 GCA_964468465.1 uncultured Clostridium sp. | reverse complement strand
AAATCCGCGAACGCAGCAGTGAGCTTCTGCGCCCACCTGTTGCGAATGTCGACAGATTATTCATTGTTTCATCTGTATGTGAGCCCAAACCCGTTCTTTTGATTATTGACAGGCTGACTGCTCTTGCAACGGTTAAAAAGATTGAACCGATTGTCGTGTTTACAAAGTGTGACCTTGCAAGTGCAGATGAATATGTTGAAATTTATAAGAAAGCGGGCATCAAATCCATCGCCGTTTCCTGCGTTTCGGGCGAGGGCGTTGATGAAGTCAAAAAAGAGCTTCGGAATCACATAAGCGCTTTTTGCGGAAATTCCGGAGTCGGTAAATCATCGTTGCTCAATTCGATTGACCCGACCCTTGGGCTGAAAACCGGAGAAATCAGCGATAAACTCGGCAGAGGCCGTCACACTACCCGCCACAGCGAGCTTTTCAAGGTTGATGGCGGTTATGTTGCCGACACGCCGGGCTTTTCCTCATTTGAAAATGAGGAATACGAGCCAATTCTGAAAGAAGACTTGCCTTATGCTTTCAGAGAATTTGTCCCTTATCTCGGTCAATGCAAGTTTTCGACTTGCAATCATGTTAAAGATAAGGGCTGCCGCATTATTCAGGCGGTTGATGACGGAGATATTCCGCCGTCAAGGCATGAAAGCTACTGCTTAATGCTTGAACAGGCAAAGAACATCAAGGAATGGGAAATAAAACAGAGAAAAAGGTGATTTCTGCTTTTTGGTAAAAACCGAACAGTAACGAAAATCGCCGAAGCTGATTATACTGTATTGAGCACAGACTCAGGCTGTATGACAGGCGGTGATTTTGTTGAGATATGTTTCGGTTGGAACGGTTCTGATAGCTTTTGCTGTCGGCATGCTTGTTGCATCGCTGTTCCCTTACACAATAGCTGTCATTATTATTGCTGCTGTTTTGATTCTTGCAGGCCTGAGACTTTGCAGATAAAGGGTAATCAGCGGTTACTCAGCGAAGGAGGAAAGGCGCAATGAAAATAGTAGTTGTTCGCAGTCCGAAAGCGTTCAGAGGAATTCTGAGGCTGATTTTCGGGATTAAACGGCAGGAAAATGCAGTATAATCAAAAATAATTATTCGGAGATATCATATGAAAATTGTAGTCGTAGACGGTCAGGGCGGTAAGCTCGGAAAACAGCTTGTTGAAAAAATAAACTCAGCTTTTCCCGATGTATTCATAACCGCCGTGGGAACAAACAGCGTGGCAAGCTCGGCAATGCTGAAAGGCGGAGCTTCGGTTGCCGCAACCGGAGAAAATGCGCTTAAAGTAGCATGCAGAAATGCCGATGTTATTGTCGGCCCTATAGGAATAGTCATTGCAGATGCGCTCATGGGAGAGATTTCTCCCGAAATGGCGGTTGCCGTCGGTTCAAGCAATGCGGCAAGGATTCTGCTCCCCGTTAATAAGTGTGATAATTATATCGCAGGAGCGGGGAATATAACGGTATCCGAAATGATAGATGATGCCGTTAAAAAAATCGGAGAATTAATAAAAAAGGATTGACAAAAATCTATTTTTTGTGATATTATTCTAACCAATGTTTGCCGTATCAAGCGGCGAAAAACGGCAGAAGCCGTTTGAAAAGCTTAAACTTAACATAATTCAGCCAAGAAGGCATCAGCTTCCGCAACAGGGAGCCGATGCTTTTTTTCGTGAAAGGACGGAAAAAATGAATAAGATTGCAAAAAACACGGCATTTTCGGCGTTGTTCCTTGCTTTGTGCTTGGTTTTGCCGCTGATAACCTTCGGAAGCACACAAATCGGTAACATGATTTCTCCCATGCATATTCCCGTTTTAATCTGCGGCTTTGTCTGCGGCTGGCAATACGGAGCGATTGTCGGATTTATTGCTCCCTTGCTCAGATTTTTTATTTTTCATATGCCACCGATTTATCCGATAGGCGCTGCAATGGCCTTTGAACTTTGCGCTTACGGCTTGCTCTGCGGCTTGCTTTATAAAGCTTTTCCGAAGAAGAATGTTTACATATATCCTGCTCTTATTATTTCAATGCTTGGCGGCAGAGTCATTTGGGGAATTGCAAGATTCATTATGGCAGGTCTTTCAGGCTCGGAATTTAATATGTCAATGTTTGTTGCAGGGGCGTTTGTCAATGCCGTTCCCGCCATCATTTGTCACATTATTATTGTTCCGCTTGTCGTTATGGCGTTCAAAAAGACAGGTTTAATGAAAGATTAAAATTAAATTAAAAAAGCAGATATCCGCTGTCGGAATTTAACCCGAAAAAGGATATCTGCTTTTGCTTTTTTATAATTTGATTTTCGGCTTTTTCCACTTTCCTCGGGCAACGAAAATAAATCCGATAACGACCGATGCAGATGTTGCAAGACCCATCGCAAGACCCACTCCGTTAAATCCAAGCCCGAAATTTCTTACAAGTAAATACGCAAGGGGCACTCTGACAAAAATCGAACTGAAGCAGGCGTTGAACAGCGCAAAATTTGAATATCCCGCTCCGATTGCAAGACCGTTGATGCAGAAAACAAACGGAACAAAAAGATAATCAAGGGCAATAAATCTGACAAATTGAACGCCGGTTTCAAGAACCTGAGTGTTTGTGTCAAACAGTGAGATAAGCTGAGAAGCGAATATTTCAACAACCGAGAAAACAAGCAGAGAAAACGCAAATGAAATCCACATGCCGGTAACCATTGTTTTCTTTGCTCTCTCGGGTTCGCCTGCGCCGATGTTCTGACCTGCCATTGAAGAAACAGAGTTACTCATCGCGAGACCGGGAAGAATGGCAAAGGAATTGATTTTTCCTCCGATGCCCTGACATGCCGATGCAATATCAGCGTTCGGTAGTGAGTTAACGAGAGCCGTAAGAGTAAGGAATGAAACCGAGATAACAACCTGCTGTACCGATGAAGGCAAGCCGAGTTTGAAAAGCATTTTAGCTTTTTGAGAGTCAATTTTGAAATCGCTCTTTGAAAAGCCGTCAAAGAATTTGAATTTTACAAGGTAAATAAGCGAAAGGATAACGCTCAGAGCCTGAGCGCCAACTGTTGCATAAGCCGCTCCCGCTGCACCCATTTTCAACGGACCGACCAAGATAACATCGCCGATAATATTAACTATTGTTGCAATGATGACGAAATAAAGCGGGCGTTTTGAGTCGCCCATACCTCTGAGAATCGCACTTATTACATTATAAGCAAACATGAACACAAGACCGCTCATGCAGATGGTGTAGTAATTCTCAGTTTCCGTGTATGCAACTTCGGGAGTTTTCAGAAGTGATAAAATGATGTTTCTCAGCAGAAGCATGACTGCCGTGGATATAACGCTCAGAAGCATATACACCGTGAAAAGAGTGCCGACAGTTTTTCTCTGTTCGTCATATTTTTTTGCTCCACCGTACTGTGCTATGAGCACGGTTCCGCCGACGGCAAGCCCGAAAGCTGCGCCCGTGACGAGAATGTTAATCTGACTGCCGATGTTGACTCCGGTTATGCCGTGAGTTCCGCAAAGCCTGCCGACAATTATCATGTCGGCAACCGAATAAAAAGCCTGAAGCAGATTGGAAAGCAGAAAGGGGATTGAAAACTTGATGAGCTGTTTTCCGACGCTTCCTTTAGTTAAATCCTGTCTGAATTTGTCTGACACGCTGTTAGTTCTCCTGTGATTTTTTTTCTTTCATCGTTAATGAGATTCTTTTCTTTGCGGTGTCAACCGAAAGAACCCATACGGTTACAACCTGACCGACTTTAAGAACCTCTGAGGGATGTTTAATATATTTATTTGTGATTTGCGAAATATGAACAAGTCCGTCCTGATGAACGCCGATGTCGATGAATGCGCCGAAATCGGTAACATTGCGAACCGTTCCTTTAAGCTCCATTCCGGGCTTCAGATCGCCGATGTCGAGAACATCGGTTCTGAGCATCGGGGGAGGAAGCTCGTCTCTGGGGTCTCTTGCGGGGCGGATAAGCTCTTTAACGATATCTTTAAGAGTGGGTACGCCGATTCCGAGCTTTTCGGCAACCTTTTCTTCGCCGAGAAGTCCGACTTTTTCGCCAAGATCGGATATTGAATCTGATCCGATATCTTCAAGCGAATAACCGCAGAGCTTCAGCAAATTCTTAGCGGCGTCATAGCTTTCGGGGTGAACGCCCGTGTTATCAAGAATATTCTTGCTCTCGGGAACACGCAGGAAGCCTGCACACTGTTCAAAAGCCTTTGCTCCGAGCTTAGGAATCTTTTTAAGCTGAGAACGCTCCTTGAATTCGCCGTTTTCATCTCTGAAATCAACAATGTTTTTGGCTATTGCCGAGTTAATTCCCGATACCCTTGAAAGAAGCGGAACGGAAGCCGTGTTGAGGTCAACTCCGACTGAGTTAACTGCGTCCTCAATAACTCCGTCAAGCGCTGCATCAAGCTCTTTCGGCGGCATATCATGCTGATACTGACCGACTCCGATTGCTTTGGGGTCAATCTTAACAAGCTCCGCAAGAGGGTCTTGCAAGCGGCGGGCGATTGAAACTGCGCTCCTGAGGGATACATCATACTGAGGAAATTCCTGAGCGGCAAGCTTTGAAGCGGAATAGACCGAAGCTCCCGCTTCGCTGACAACCATATATGAAACATCGGCATTAATCTCTCTGAGAACCTCAGCCGCAAAAATTTCGGTTTCTTTTGAAGCCGTTCCG
>CAYXVM010000159.1:0-4727 GCA_964468465.1 uncultured Clostridium sp. | reverse complement strand
CTGGAACCGGGCTACAAAAAGAAGCTTGAAACAGAGATAATCAGACGATGGAACAACTATAATCTTGATAAAAGCGGAAAACCGAAACGATTTGACAAAAGCGAAATATCGGGTACATACAAAATCAGAGGAGAAAATAAAAAGCTCGCCTTGAAAAAGGGTCTGCCGATTGAATACAGCAGACTTGCCGTGATGGCTGTGTCCGTTTTTCATCTGTCGCATTGGCGGCTTGATGTGACGGTGTCAAACTATTTGTTAGCGATATAACTGCAAAATCCGAGGATACGGGAACGATTTGATTTCACCCGTTTTGTTGAAATGAAAGCTCGCTTTCGCAGAATGAAATTGAATATAACTCTATGTGAGTTCAGATAGAATCCTCAAAAAATAACCATATGAGGATACATAAATGTCAGAAGAAAGGAACGATATTCAAAATAACATAAACACAAAATTGCAAAATATTGATCAGCAAAAAGTCTATGAAGCCGATTTTGAAAGATTCATTGATTTCTTCGCAGCAATGATTGAAAAATACGGAAAAGACATTGATTTTTCCGAGTAAAAGTGGACCTTGACTCTTGATTCAATATGCGCTACAATCAAGTTGGGACACAAAATAACATATATCAAGTGAAACGATGAGGTATTATATGAAGCGAAGATGCTATATTTACACAAGAGTTTCTACTTCAATGCAGGTGGATGGTTTCAGTCTGGAAGCGCAGAGAACACGCCTGCTTAAATATGCTGAATTCAAGGAGCTTGAGGTGGTCGGTGAATATTCCGATAAAGGCCGTTCAGGAAAGAATGTTCAGGGCCGCCCCGAGTTCCAGAGAATGATAAAGGATATTGAAAGCGGCAAGGACAAGGTTTCTTTTGTTCTTGTATTCAAGCTTTCACGCTTTGGAAGAAACGCCGCTGATGTGCTTACCTCTTTGCAGAAAATACAGGATTACGATGTTAATCTTATCTGTGCCGAAGATGGACTTGACAGTTCTTGCGGCACGGGTAAGATGATGATTCAGATTCTTTCGGCAGTTGCCGAGCTTGAAAGAGAAAACATCCGTGTTCAGACCATGGAGGGTAGACTCCAGAAAGCCCGTGAAGGCAAATGGAACGGCGGTTTTGCTCCTTATGGTTATAAGCTTGTTGACGGAAAACTTGAAATTGCCGAAGATGAGGTTGAGGTTATCCGTATAATATTTGACAAATTTGTCAACACAACTATTGGCATAAACGGTATAGCAAAATATCTGAACGAACAAGGCTATCTCAAAAAGAAACGCCAAAACAACACAAAAGACTACTATAACCCCTCCTTTATAAAGGGCGTTCTTGATAACCCTGTATATTGCGGAAAAATCGCATTCCAGAGAAGAAAAACAGAAAAAATTGCAGGCAGGCACGAAGAATATCATATTGTAAGGCAATCTGAGTTTCCTGTTTATAACGGAATCCACGAGGCGATCATTTCTGAAGATTTGTGGCTTCAGGCACAGAAAAAACGCAGTAAAACAGGCCATAAAAGCGATAAGAAACACAAACTGGAACATGAACATCTGCTTTCGGGAATCCTTAAATGCCCGATATGCGGAGCAAATCTTTATGGCAATGTCAACCGCAAAAAGAAGGATGACGGCACATACTACAAGGAATACTTTTTCTATGCCTGCAAGCACCGAAAGATGGTTGACGGTGTCAGATGTAACTATGACAAGCAGTGGAATGAAGATGTCATAAACAAAGCTGTTGAAGAAACAATCAGAAAGGTTGTAAAAAACCCTGATTTTGAAACGGCTCTGCGAAAGAAAATAGATTCCCGTGTTGACACATCGGCTTTGGACGCAGAAATGGAAAACCTGCAAAAAGTACTTAGACAGCTTAATTCTGCAAAGGACAAACTCGGCAAGCAAATGGACTGCCTTGATGCAACGGATAAGCATTATGACAAAAAATATGAGGATATGCAGGCAAGACTTGATGACCTGTATGACAAGATTGATGAAACTGAAGATGAAATTGCGGAGCTTCAGTCAAGAATAGGTTTTCTTATTGCTCAGAAGATTTCAAGCGATAATGTTTATAAGTATCTCTTGTATTTTGATAAGCTTTATGATAAATTTACAGATATGGAAAAGAAAACTTTTCTGGGCAGCTTCATTGAGAAGATTGAAGTTTATCCGAGAGAACTCCCAAACGGCAGATTTTTAAAGAGCATTCATTTCAGATTTCCGCTTTTCTACGAGGGCGAGGAAATTATCGGCCTGCGTTGGGACAATGAAGTTACGCACGAATGCGCAGTAAAGCTGATTAAGCAGGGTTAACCGTTGAAATTAAAAGGTCGTGATTCAGTGGAACAAAGCAAAGCAAAAAAATATATCAAGCTATTTCTTTCAACCTTTAAGATAAGCGCCTGCACATTCGGCGGCGGATTTGTCATAATTCCGCTTTTGCGCAGGAAGTTTGTGGAGGAGCTTGGCTGGATTGATGAGCAGGAAATGATGGATCTGACCGCCATTGCGCAGTCCTCTCCCGGGGCGATTGCGGTTAACGCTTCGATTCTTGTCGGATACCGTGTTGCGGGGATTCCCGGCGCAATGCTGACGGTTCTCGGAACGGTTCTGCCGCCGCTGATTATCATTTCGATTATCTCGCTTTTCTATAAGGCGTTTCGTGATAACGCCATCGTGAATGCGGCAATGGCGGGAATGCTCTGCGGAGTTGCCGCCGTTATTCTTGATGTTGTTATCAACATGGTGAAAGGAATTTTCAAGCAGAAGCGCATTTTGCCCGTGCTGGTTATGGCGGGAGCCTTTGCGGCTGTGCGTTTTTTCTCCGTTAACATAATTATTATCATTCTTGTCTGCGGCGTCATCGGAGCGGCTGATGTGATTTACCGTGAAAAAATCGGGAAGAAGCGTGGCGACCCATGATATATCTGAAATTATTCTGGAGTTTTTTCCAAATCGGATTATTCAGCATCGGCGGAGGCTATGCCGCAATGCCGCTGATTCAGAATCAGGTTGTTGACATTAACCGTTGGCTGACCATGACGCAGTTTGCCGATATTATAACGATTGCCGAAATGACGCCCGGACCGATTGCCGTTAACTCCGCAACCTTTGTCGGCATTCAGGTTGCGGGACTGCCGGGAGCGATAGTTGCAACGGTCGGCTGTGTTTTTCCCTCGTGCATTATCGTTTTGACCTTGGCTTATATTTATTATCGCTTTCGGGGTCTCAGCACGGTGAAGGGTATTCTTGCGGGGCTTCGCCCTGCGGTTGTCGCCATGATTGCATCGGCGGGAATATCGCTGTTTATTATGGCGATTTACGGTCAGAGAGCGCTTCCCGAAAACATCACCTCGCCCGATATCATCGCTCTGATTATTTTTGTAATCGGATTTGTTATATTAAGAAAATGGAAAATTAATCCCATTTATGTAATGCTGGGTTCGGGAGTTGCGGGCGCAATCCTTTACACCCTTTTCTAATTGAAAATTCGGGAGCAAAAACTGCAAAGAATACAATTGAAAAGCGGTATGCATCGAACCTTTTGAGCCGATACATACCGCTTTTTTATTCGGATTTATAAAGAAAAAGCTGTTGTTTTTTATCGCATAACCCGAGAAATACTTCCTTTGCGCTTTTGAAGCCCTGTTCATTAAGCCTTTTGTTAAGCCACGCCTTGTCAAGCTTCATTCGCTTCAGGTTTTCGTCAAGGATTCTGCCGTCCATAATCACCTCGGTTGAGATATGCTCGGGCTGAGGGGTCAGCTTCATATCTTCGGGATTCACGGGGCGTTTTGTGCTCACGGGCAGAATGGTGAGCCGCCCGTTATATTCAAAAATCGCAGTTTGAATGTCGCACAGATTAAAATAGCCCTCCTGCCTGCACAGCACCATGAATTCGCTCAGATCCAGCTTAGCTTTTTTCATGTTTTTGCGGTAGAGCTTGCCGTTGTTCATTATTATTGTCGGAGTTCCGTTAACGAATTTTCGTATTCCCGGCATTTTGTTTGTTGCAATTGAAAGAATAACGGTTATGGAGCCGTAAATAATCATTGCAACAAGCGGTTTCAGGGGTTCTTCCAGCTCCGTGGCAAGCTCTGCCGCTATTGAGCCGATTGTTATGCCCGTAATATAGTCAAAAAAATCGAGCTGTGACATCTGCTTGTGCCCGATACATTTGGCGATAATAAACAACGCCGCCGCAGATAATAACGATGTTAAAACGACTTTCAATATTTCCATTCTGCACCTCCGCTTTAAATCAGTATTCCACACGGCGGCAGAAAAATTCCCGCTATTCTCTGCTGTTAATTTTTTCGCAGATTGCTCTCTGCGCTGCGATAGTCGCAAGAGTATCGCCGAGTTGCATGAAAACGGAAGAAAGCAGAGTCAGCTCGTCATTGCTCAGCCTGCACGCAATAGAATTTGCAACGGCAGTAATCGCCGCTGTCAGTTCGCAGGGATTCATGGAAGCATCACCCTTGATATTAATCTATGCAGAGATGAACGGTTGAGTTTTTGTTAATTATTTAAGTTGTGCTTTGTGTGATGATGTTCGGGATATATTTATAGAAATAAAAAATCCGAACGCTTCTCCAATCTTAAGGAGAGGGTTCGGATTATCATCTTGTGGTCGGAGTGACAGGATTCGACTCGCGCGCCTGCGGGCGCTTGGTCGCTCGCGGTCACAACGCTCCACCGGAGCGTTGCTCT
>CAYXVM010000158.1:1624-4734 GCA_964468465.1 uncultured Clostridium sp. | reverse complement strand
GCCTATCCTTAATTTGCGAAGCAAACTTCATTTTTGCGTAAAAACGGGCGACCACACAGAGTCGCCCCTACCTTCATGTGCCGCAGGCACACTTCATTCTTCATTTGTTTTAAGGCGGGCGAACGCAGTTCGCCCCTACGGTGTTGCTGACGGTTTCTGCTGATTTCGCGGAATGCTGAGGACAGCGTTCCCTACGAGGAAATAGCATTGATAAAGCAACAAGAATAGTATTTAAATTGACATACAAAAAGCGGCGTATCTTGCGATACGCCGCCGTGCTATTTAATTAAATTCTTGCGCTGATTCAATCAAATAAGCGAAGGTTAAAAGAGTTTATGTTGAAACTCAATTATGCCTTTTTCTTTGTGCAAACATAAGCTGCTGCTGCTGCAACTGAAACAGCTGCGAAAACAGCGATACCTACTGATGCTGAACCTGTCTCTGCGGGAGCCTCAGCAGTGGTGCTCTCAGCCTCTGTTGTTGCCTTCTCGCCTGCATAGAGAGCCTTGATCTTTGCCTTGAGGGCATCAAGAAGGCCATCCTTGTCAGCGCTCTTAAGAGGAGCAAGTGCGCTCTCGAGGTCTGCTACTGCGCCTTCAACGTCAGCCTGAGGAATAGCAGCTGAGCCGATATTCTCGATGAAGTCAACAAGACGGATAACAACGCTCTCGATAGCATCCCACTGTGCCATGCCTGACTTAGCAAGGTCGATGATCATGTTGAGGATTTCCTTAACGGTAAGGTCAACATAATCCTTCTCGGTTGTTTCAACAACATCGCCAACGGTGCAAGCTGCAACGTGCTTGTTGAATTCTGCTTCGCTCTCAAAGTGAGCGCCGCACTTTCCGCAGGTGTTCCAGGGATCAGTATAAACGTGAGTTGTCTGATCGCCGCCGGAAACAACTAACTGTGCAGTATCTTTGCAGAGATCAGCTTTGCCGTCTGCGCCTGTTGTGAATTCGCTTGCAGCTTTGCCGCAAACATCGCACTTACCATCAGCATCTGCATCAATGTAAGCAAATGCCATAGCTGACATTGAGAAAGCCATTACAAGTGCAAGAACAATTGCGAGTACTTTTTTCATTAGAACCATTCCTTTCAAATTTTATTGCAAGAGCAACAATTGTTACCTTATAGTAACATGTTGTAACCGTTTTGTCAACACTTTTACGGGAAAAATTTAATAGTTTTTTAAAAAACATGAAAAAACTGTTTTTATTTGTAATATTATGCGTTTATTCGGATTGCGGAAAAATAAAACTCTGTCGGTAACCCGCACCCTCAAGAGGAAGCCGTTTTCGAAACGCTGAGGACGGCGTTCCCTACAAGAGAACCGTGCTGATATCGGGCGGTTTCAAGCAGCAACCGTAGGGGACGGGCGACCCGTCCCGCATAAAAACCATTTCATCAAATTTTAATAATTTGTGCATTTTCAAGCGGGCGAACACAGTTCGCCCCTACTTTGTTGCCGATGATTTTGCGGTTTTCACGAATAAAGCAATCAGCTTTTTAAAGCCGTGCCACCGCCTCGGTCGGTGCTTCTGAGCTTTACTCTCAGAGGGTGAAATCGGCACTGCATCCGCTCGGGAACGCAGTGCCGTGATTTTTTGAATTAATCGTTCTTGGTTTCGACCGTTGACTCAACCGTTGTTTCGGTTGTTGTCTCAGAAGGCGTTTCGGTTGTGGTGGTAGTGGTGGTTGTGGTAGTTGTTGCTTTCTGAGTTGTTGTTGTAGCTTTCTTGGTCGTGGTAGCCTTCTTGGTTGTGGTTGTGGTGGTTGTGGTTCTGCCCTCATAGCCTGCAAAGCTGTCATGATAAGCGGTTGACCAGAGAACCCAGACATCCTTGCCGCTCTGATAATATGAATCGTCAACAAGATTGTCTTTGCTTGCGGATCTCTTGAAGCCTGACTGTCTGAGACCGATCACAAAAAGATCTGCCATTTCTTCTGACTTGAATGTGATTCTGCCCTTAACCTTGAGCTCCTTGATGGGATGCTTAACGTTCCTGCATCTATCGTTGATGAAGCCGGTTGCCCACCAATAATAGTCATAAGGTCTTGTGAAAATCTTCTCATAGTGGCCGTTGCCGTTCTTATCCCAATAGCAGTCAAGCTGCATCTTGAGCCAATCCTCTTTGTCGGCGCAGTTATAATGGTTAACATCGCCTGTAGCTCCGGTATAAGTGCCTTCCTTGGCAGTGTAAACGCCGATTTCGGCACCAACCATCATGCCGTACTGACCTTTCCAGAACTGAATCATCCAGTCCTTGCCGCCGTAGGTGAAGCGGATACGAACCTGATCGATAATCATAAGGATACCGTTTGCCATGTTATCGTAGATTTCGTTGTAGCCCGCATTCTTCTGCCAGCAATCTTTATCGTCGGTGTAATAATAATTGCCTGCTTCATCGTATCTGTAGCCGAAAACCTGCTTACCGTCTGAGCCTATCATGTTGTTGATAAGTCCGGGCGAGGTTGTGCCTGCGGCTGCATTAGCCTTCTTGGTTGTTGCGGTCTTTTTGGTGGTAACGACCTTCTTGCTTGTTTTAACAATCTTTTTGATTGTTGTCATAACATTGCCCGACACATCGGTAACCGCCGAGTGGTTTTCATCGGTTACGATTTCGGGAAAATCAACATAATATGTTTCATCAACATTATTGTAATCATATTGCGAAACGGTTGCGCTTGTGGTTGTGCTTTCTTTATTCTTGTTAACATTTCTGATTATCGCAACTGCGGCAATTGAGCCTGCGATAACAACAGCAACGCTGACGGCAAGAATAATAATTTTCTGCTTGGTCATGTTTAATTTGCCCATTTAAATTCCTCCTGCGGGCATATGCCCGGGTTAGTATTCAGCGGATACCCGCTTATATTTCAACTCCTCTCGGAGTTTGATTCCGTGTTTTTATCGCCATCGGAAGCAGAGTCGGTTGAGGAAACCACCGCATCGGTTGTTTCCGTCGGCTTTTGGGTCGTGGCGGTTGTGGTCGGTTTTTGAGTTGTGGTCGTAGTGGTTGCTTTCTGAGTTGTGGTTGTGGCTTTCTTGGTCGTGGTTGTGGTGGTTGTGGTTCTGCCCTCATAGCCTGCAAAGCTGTCATGATAAG
>CAYXVM010000158.1:0-1524 GCA_964468465.1 uncultured Clostridium sp. | reverse complement strand
CGACCTTCTTGCTTGTTTTAACAATCTTTTTGATTGTTGTCATAACATTGCCCGAAGCATCGGTAACCGCCGAGTGGTTTTCATCGGTTACGATTTCGGCAACATCAACATAATATGTTTCATAAATATTTTCATACTGAGAAACGGTTGCACTTGTGGTTGTGCTTTCCTTATCTTTATTAACATTCCGGATTATTAAAACTGCGGCGATTGAGCCTGCGATAACAACGGCAATGCTGACAGCAATAATAATGATTTTCTGCTTGGTTATATTAAACTTTCCCATTACAAACCCTCCAGCCGACATTCCGTGACGGCAAATTATTCTGCGGAACCGTTCCGCTTTTTATACAACTCTCATTGAGGTATCAACCCCGTATTTATCTGACATTCTGCCAGAGGAAAATGACATCCTTACCGTAAATTTTGTAGGTGTCGATTACTTCGGGAGAAAACTCCGAAACCTGCGTGAAGCCTTTTTTGCTCATTGCCGCAGCAAAATTCTGAGCCATTTCTTCATCCTTGAAGGTGATTCTGCCGAGGATTCTCAGCGGGTCGGAATTGTTGCGGTCGGCAAGCTGACCGTCAACAAAGCCGGTTGCCCACCAATATTCGGTGTAGTTTCTTGTGAACTGGGGCAGATATTCGCCGTTGCCCTGCTCATCCCAGAAGCAGGTCATCTCCATTTTGAGCCAATCCTCTTCTTCGGCGCAGCTGTAATGACCGACCGCCGAAATGGTTCCCTTGGGTCTTGTGTAGACACCGATTTCACCGCCGACCGTTCCGAGCTTGCCGGAAATATACTGACCCTTCCAGAGCTGAATCATATATTCCTTGCTGCCGTATTTGAATTCGATTCTCGCTGTGTCAATGCTGAAATCAATCAGGCTTGCGCCTGCGTCATAGAGCTTGTTATAGCCGAAGTTCTTCTGCATGCAGTCGGGGTCTTTATCATTATTATATATGTAGTCCTTATTGCCGATAACATCATAGCCCATTCTTCTCAGCCCTGCAAAGGACATATCGTTGGGCAAATCTCCGCTCGGAGTTACAGCCGTTGCGCTGCTGCCGCTTGCATGTGACATTTCGTCGGGGTCAAGCTGAGGAACGGTGACCTCCTCGGGCTTTGCGGTTGTTGAAGGCTTTGTCTGAGCAGGCTTTGTCTGAGCTTCAGCCTTCGTTGAACTCTGAGTTGAGGGAACATATGCGTTCGTGAGAATCTTCGCCGTTGTGTTGACAATAACATCAAACGGCGAGGTTGGTTTCTCGGGACTTGTCATGTAGTTGTTTTCATAATAATTGCTGTTTTCGACGACATTTCCGGTTATCTCGGCTTCAACGGGCGGATTGCTGCCCGCCTTGACGGCAAGAGCGGCAACGACCGCAATAAGACAAACCGCAACAGCGGAAATCGCAATAACCGGAATATTAAGGTTTTTCTTTTTCATCTTTCTTCCTCCTCTTTATTTTCTCTGAAATATGTTTCAACTCTTTGGGTGCCGCAGGGAGGCTCTCTGCCTCCCC
>CAYXVM010000157.1:0-4745 GCA_964468465.1 uncultured Clostridium sp. | reverse complement strand
AAGAAGCTTCGCTTTTTGCAGGCGTGCTGTTCAGAATGTATTCGATGTACGCCGAAGCAAAGGGCTGGAAATGCGAGATTCTCAATTCCAACCCCACGGAGCTTGGCGGATTCAAAGAAATCAGCTTTATCATTGAGGGCGAGGGAGCATACTCACGCCTTAAATTTGAAAGCGGCGTTCACAGGGTTCAGCGAGTGCCCGAAACCGAGAGCCAGGGAAGAATCCACACTTCGACCGTTACGGTTGCCGTTCTGCCCGAGGCGGAGGAGGTTGATGTTGAAATCAACCCCGCCGATTTGCAGATTGACACCTACCGTTCGGGCGGCGCAGGCGGTCAGCATGTCAACAAGACCGAAAGCGCAATCAGAATAACCCACATTCCCACGGGAACGGTGGTTGAATGTCAGGACGAACGCAGTCAGTATAAAAATAAAGACCGTGCAATGAAAATTCTCCGTTCAAAAATTCTTGAAGCAGAAAAAGAAAAACAGCATGATGCCATTGCGGGCGAGCGCAGGGCGCAGGTCGGCACGGGCGACAGAAGTGAAAGAATACGAACCTACAACTACCCTCAGGGCAGGGTCAGCGACCACAGAATAAATCTGACTTTGTATAAAATTGATTCAATCCTTAACGGCGACCTTGACGAGATTATTGACGCTCTCGTCACCGCCGACACGGCGGAAAAGCTCCGCAGCGAGGACTGAAATAAAAGGAAAAACCATGAAAACACTTTATCTTAAATCACAGGACGCCGAATCAACCGAAACGGCGGCAAAAATACTGAAAAACGGCGGTCTTGTTGCAATCCCGACCGAAACGGTCTACGGCCTTGCGGCAAACGCTCTTGACCCGCAGGCAGTCAAAAATATTTTTATTGCAAAGGGCAGGCCGCAGGATAATCCGCTGATTGTTCATGTTTCTTCTCTTGAAGAAATACCTCCGCTTGTTGAAAAGGTTGACCCGAGGCTGAACGCCCTTGCGGAAAAATACTGGCCGGGGCCTCTGACGGTCATAATGAAAAAATCTTCTCTGATTCCGAGCGAGGTCAGCGCAGGGCTTGACACGGTTGCAATCCGTATGCCCTCAAACCCCTGTGCAAGGGCAATCATCAAGGCGGCGGGTGTGCCGCTTGCCGCCCCGAGCGCAAATGCATCCGGCAAACCCAGCCCCACAAAGGCGTCTC
This sequence comes from uncultured Clostridium sp., assembly GCA_964468465.1. Taxonomy (GTDB): domain Bacteria; phylum Bacillota; class Clostridia; order Oscillospirales; family Acutalibacteraceae; genus CAG-177. The sequence goes on along the minus strand of CAYXVM010000157.1, from coordinate 3,559 downwards.
ATGTCATTGAGGATCTTGACGGAAAAATCGATGCGGTTGTTGACGGCGGAGAATGCTCCGTTGGCGTGGAATCAACGGTTGTTACGCTCGAAACGAATCCGCCGACCCTGCTCAGACCCGGCGGAATAACCCCGGAACAGCTTTCGGATGTGCTCGGCGAAATCAGCATTTCCCCGGCGGTTTTTGAGAAGCTGAAAGCGGGCGAAAAAGCGCAGTCCCCCGGCATGAAATACAAGCATTACGCCCCGACCGCTCAGGTCACGATTATAAAGGGCAGCTTTGAACAATTCAAAAAATTCCTTTATGCTCAGAAAGATACGGTCTGCGCCGTATGCTTTGAGGGCGAGGGAAAATATTTTGAAAAATATATCGAATACGGCAAAGAGAACGACGGTCTGTCGCAGGCTCACCGAATCTTTGACGCTCTGCGAGAGGTTGACTCAATGGGCTGTGCCCGTGCTTTCGTGCGCTGCCCGATTTCAAGCGGAGTCGGTCTTGCGGTCTATAACCGCCTGCTCCGTTCGGCGGCTTTCAGGGTCATTGACCTTGATATTAATATTCCCGTTATCGGTCTGACGGGTCAGACGGGTGCGGGCAAAACGACTGTCGCTTCCATGCTCAAAAACAAGGGTTATTACATTGTTGACGCCGATGTGCTTGCAAGAAAAGCGGTTGAAAATCCCGAGGTTATAAATCTTTTGAAGAAGAATTTCGGCGAAGATATCGTCAGCGGCGGCGTTCTCAACAGAAGCGAGCTTGCAAAACGGGCTTTTTCGTCGGAGGAGGGTTCAAAAACTCTCAATCTTATCACCCATCCCGAGATTACCCGTCTTGCGGTTGAAGAAATACACAAAGCCGAAAAAGACGGCGCAAAAGCGGCGGTTATTGATGCCGCCCTGCTGTTTGACAGCTGTCTGACCTGTTTCTGCCAAAAAACCATAAGCGTTATTGCCGATGAAGAAACACGGCTCAGCCGCATAATGAAGCGTGATTCCATTGACAGAGAATCCGCCATGCTGAGAATAAATGCCCAGCCCAAAGCGGAATACTATATTGAAAACGCAGATATCGTGATTGACAACAACGGCGACATTGACGGCATTGAAGCTCAAATCGGAGATTTAATATGACACTTAAAGGAAAACTTAAAGCGGCGGCAATCATTTTGCTTGCGGCGGCTCTGCTGTTCGGGGCGTTTTTCGTTTCGGGCAAAAGCGTTCTGAAGCTGCTTTATCCGATGAAATATGCAGATTATGTTGAAAAATACAGCGAAGAATTCGGCGTTGACAAAGACCTGCTTTTTGCCGTTATCAAAACGGAAAGCTCGTTTAACCCGAACGCCGTTTCTCATGCTCAGGCGGAGGGGCTGACTCAGATAACGCCCGAAACCCTTGAATGGCTTCAGATGAAGCTCGGCGAGGAGGACAAAGCGGTTGATTTGTTTGACCCCGAAACCTCGGTAAAATACGGCGCATTCTTCCTGAGCTATCTGCTCGATGAATTCGGTAACACCGACACGGCGCTTGCCGCCTATCATGCGGGCAGAGGGCGGGTCAACGGCTGGCTGAAAGACAGCTCTCTTTCGCCCGACGGCAAGACCCTTGCCGAAATCCCGATAAAAGAAACCGCTCACTATGTCAGAAAAGTCAACAAAGCTTTGAATATATACAAGAATATTTATTGAATCAACAACTGAAAGGATGATATATATGTGCGAAAAAACACAGGCGGAAACTTTGAAAGAAGAACTTTTCTATTCTCCCGAACACGCTTCCTATCTCTGCGATGACGGCGAGACCGAAGCGGCGGACACTTTCTGCGAAGAATACAAGAACTTTCTCAACACCTGCAAAACAGAGAGAGAAGCAACGGCGTTTGTCAAGACTCTTGCAGAAAAAGAGGGATTCGTTCCGTTTGACCCCAAGGCAAGCTACAAGGCGGGCGACAAGGTCTATTCCGAAATTCATTCAAAGGCTCTCATTCTCTGCGTTTTCGGCAGAAAAGGGCTTGAAAACGGCGCAAAAATCGTTGCTTCTCACATCGATTCACCCCGTCTTGACTTAAAGCCCAATCCGCTCTATGAGGACACGGAGCTTGCTCTGTTCAAGACCCATTATTACGGCGGAATCAAGAAATATCAATGGACGGCCATTCCTCTTTCGCTTCACGGCGTTATCTTCCGCAAGGACGGAACCAAGGTTGAGGTTTGCCTCGGCGAGGACGACGGCGACCCGAAATTCGTTGTCACCGACCTGCTTCCCCATCTTGACAAAAAGCAGGCGAGCAAACCGCTTGAAGAAGCAATTCTCGGCGAAAATCTCAATATTCTCGTCGGCAGCCGCCCGTTTGCAAAGGATAAATGCAGCGAAGCCGTAAAGCTCAACATTATGAAGCTGCTCAATGAAAAATACGGCATTGTTGAAGCCGATTTTCTCTCTGCGGAGCTTGAAATGGTTCCCGCATTCAAGGCGGTTGACATCGGCTTTGACCGCAGTATGATAGGCGCATACGGTCACGACGATAGGGTCTGCGCTTATCCCTCGGTTATGGCGGCTCTTGCCGCAAAATCCCCCGAATACACGGGAGTTACCGTTATCACTGACAAGGAAGAAACGGGTTCGGACGGCAACACGGGCTTGAACTCCGCTTATCTCAAACATTTCATCGCCGACATCGCCGCAACGCAGGGCTTAAAGGGCAGAGATGTTCTCAGAGCTTCCGAATGCCTTTCGGCTGATGTTAACGCAGGCTTTGACCCGACCTATCCCTCGGTTCACGACAAGCTCAACGCCGCTTATATCAATAAGGGCATCGTTGTCACAAAATATACAGGCTCACGGGGCAAGGGCGGCACGAACGATGCAAACGCCGAATATGTTTCAAAAATCCACAGGCTTTTCAATGACGGCAAGGTTGCATGGCAGACGGGCGAGCTCGGCAAGGTTGACGAGGGCGGCGGAGGAACGGTTGCAAAATACATTGCAAATCTCGGCGTTGAGGTAGTGGATGTCGGCGTTCCCGTTCTCTCAATGCATGCGCCGTTTGAGGTTGTTGCAAAATACGATGTCTATATGGCTTTCAAGGGCTTCAAGGCGTTCCTTGAGCAGTAAAATCCGATAATTAAAGCAGAAAATACCGCTTTTTTGACAAAAACAGCGTAAAAATTCTCTTTGTTTACAGTTTGTTCATATTCTCGCAACATCTTGAAAGCAAGTATATAATATTATACATTTAATCGTCAAAATGTATTTTTGATGCTCTCTTTTATTTTGACAACTCCTTTTTCATTTTTATTTTCTCTTTCCCCAACGCACTGCCGAATGCTGCACACGTTCGGCAGTGCAACTTTTTATGGAAAAAATAACGATTTTTCGTAGGGAACGCCGTCCTCGGCGTTCCGAAAAACAATAAAAATCAACGGCTAAGCGGTAGGGGCGAACTGCGTTCGCCCGCTTGAAAATGACCAATATCAACGCAATTCCATCGTAGGGAACGCTGTCCTCAGCGTTCCGAAAAAACAGCTCGGTTTATGCGGGACGGGCAACCCGTCCCCTACGGT
>CAYXVM010000156.1:0-4761 GCA_964468465.1 uncultured Clostridium sp. | reverse complement strand
GCAGAGATTCATAAAATGTGTCAGTCACACAATGCCGAGTATATTCTGATAGACGATGAATACAAAATAGACATTGAATTATAATTATTGTTTTGCAGGTGAATGAATATGAAAGAAACTATTCTTCAGTTCGGAACGGGGAATTTTCTGCGTGGCTTTGCAGATTGTTTTATTGATTCGCTCAATAAAAGCGGTCTTTATGACGGAAAAATCGTTATTGTATCGCCGACGGATTCAAAAACGGTTGATTTAATCAATAAGCAAAACGGCAGATACAATCTTATTTTAAGAGGAATTGAAAACGGAAAAGAAATCTGCGAAAGAACGGAAATCAACGCCGTTTCAAGGGCGGTCAATCCTTACCGTGATTTTGACGCATTTCTGGCGCTTTCGAATAATCCTGATCTGCGTTTTATCATTTCAAACACGACCGAGGCGGGAATATGCTTTGATGATTCCTGCAAATTTGCAGACAAACCCGCTTCTTCTTTTCCTGCAAAATTAACACGCTTTCTTTATGAACGCTTTAAAAACAAGCTTAACGGCTTTGTTATTCTTGCGTGCGAGCTTATTGACAATAACGGAAAAGAGCTTGAAAGATGCGTTCTTGAATATGCAAGGCTTTGGAATCTGGGCAATGATTTTTCAGAGTGGGTTAAGACCGAAAACAGATTCTGCAACACGCTTGTTGACAGAATCGTTACGGGCTATCCGAAGAACGAAGCGGAAAAGATATTTGAAGAAATAGGCAGCCGTGACGAACTGCTTGACACTGCGGAGCCTTATCATCTTTGGGTTATTGAGGGTGATTTTGAAGATGAACTGCCCTTGAAAAAAGCGGGATTCAATGTTATATGGACAAACGATGTTTCACCTTATAAAAAGATGAAGGTCAGGATTCTTAACGGTTCGCACACATCTCTTGTTTTTCCGTCGCTTCTCTGCGGTGTTGAAACCGTCGGTGACAGCTTGAAGGACAGGCAGTTAAATGCTTTTCTGAATAACTGTTTGTTTGATTATATTCTTCCCATGCTCGGAGAAACAGAGGAAAACAGACAATTTGCAAACGCTGTTCTTGAACGCTTTGCGAATCCTTATATCAGGCATTTGTGGAAATCAATTTCATTGAATTCCGTCAGCAAATTCCGTGCAAGAGTTCTGCCGACGGTAAATGATTATATTAAAAAGAATAATTCTCTGCCGAAGCCCTTTGTTTTTTCGCTGGCATGTCTCATTGAATACTATAAAACGAATGACGTTCAGGACGATAAGACGGCTGTTGAGGTAATCAAAAACGGAAATACCGAAGATATACTGAAAAACACAGCTTTATGGGGAACGGATTTGACCGCCGCAAAGGAGCTTGTTGACGAAAGCCTTGAAAGAATACATAATGACGGCATCAGGGAGGCAATCTCATGGAGTATGTCTTGATTAACAAAAAAGACAATGTTCGGGTTTGCCTTGATAACGGTCATAAATATGCCGTCTGCGATATTAAAAAGGGCGAACGGATAATCAAATACGGTTTTCCGATCGGCGTTGCGGCGCAGGATATTAAAGCAGGGGAGCATGTTCATTCTCATAATCTGAAAACCGCCCTTTCAGGCGCTCTTGAATACAAATATACGCCCGATATCAAACCGCTTGAAAACTCGCAAAGCATTATGATAAATGCCTTTGAACGAAAAAACGGCAGTATCGGGATAAGAAACGATATTTGGATAATCCCGACTGTCGGCTGTATAAACGGCGTTGCAAAAACACTTGCGGAAAAAACGGGCGCTTTTTGTTTTGCTCATTCATACGGTTGCAGTCAGCTCGGCGATGATTTGAAAATTACTCAGAAGGTGTTGAGCGGTCTTGTCAGGCATCCGAACGCAGGCGGTGTTCTTGTTCTCGGCTTGGGATGCGAAAACAATAATATTGCCGAATTCAAAAAATCGCTTGGAATTTACGACGAAGAACGGGTTCGTTTTTTGAACTGTCAGGATGTTGACGACGAAATAGGCGAGGGGATAAAAATAATCTCGGAATTGCAGAATATTTCAGCAAACGACAAACGCACATCCGTTCCGATTTCAAAGCTGAAAATCGGCTTAAAATGTGGCGGAAGCGACGGTCTTTCAGGCATAACCGCAAATCCGCTTTGCGGAAGAATAACGGACAGGCTCGTTTCCATGGGCGGAACGGCAGTTCTGACCGAGGTGCCCGAAATGTTCGGAGCAGAGCAGATTTTGATGAACCGCTGTGTAAATAAAGGCGTGTTTGATGAAACGGTTGAGCTTATCAATAATTATAAAGAATATTTTATTTCTCATAATCAGCCCGTCAGCGAAAACCCGTCTCCGGGCAACAAGGAGGGCGGTATAACAACGCTTGAAGAAAAATCGCTCGGCTGTGTTCAAAAGGGCGGAACTGCGCCTGTAACAGCCGTGTTGGATTACGGCGATACTGCGGAAAAAGCAGGGCTGAATCTTCTTAACGGCCCGGGTAACGACATGGTAGCCGTCACTAACCTGGCTTCTGCGGGCTGTCAGCTCATTCTGTTTACGACGGGCAGGGGAACGCCCCTCGGAGCGCCCGTGCCGACGGTAAAAATCGCAACGAATACCGCTCTTGCAAAAAAGAAAAAGAGCTGGATAGATTTCGACGCTCAGTCCGAGAGCGACGAAAGCCTGCTTAAATTGATTGTGCGGACTGCGAACGGTCTTGAAACAAAAAATGAGCAGAATAATTGCCGTGAAATTGCAATATTCAAAGACGGAGTTATGCTTTGATTCTGTATTAAGGCAGTTTGCGGAAAAAGCATAAGAACATAACAAAACGACAGCTTTTGAAGGCTGTCGTTTTTTGAATATTGTTGACTGTTTAACCCTTTCTGTTCAAAATGAATGATTCCCAATTGACATCATGGTGATATTTAACGGAAGCGGTTTTATCCTGAAGCTTCATTCTTTTTTTACTTTTGGTTATCCTTTGCGGTATTGATAGAGGCAATCAGCATACGGCGAATTACTCCGCAATCATGCAAAACACTTTTTACGCTGGCATTTGGTAATAATTCAGTTCTTTCTATAAGTTCCAACCAATATTCTGTTTCGTAACACTCTTTAAGTGATATTTGAAGTTTTGCAATAAAATCTGACCTGCTATGTGCATACTTTGCTTCACGGATATTAGCACCAATACTTGTCGCCGATCTTTCCAATTGATTTAAAATAGAAGAATGCCCTTTCACTTCATCGGTTATTTTCAAAACTTTAACTGCGAAATCCATTGACAGGTCAGCAAGTTTGTTTTCTGCCACGGCAAACACCTCATCTTTATATTTCAATGAAATCCTTGCTTGCGCAAGGATGAAATCTGCTTTGCAGATGAAATCCGTTAAACGGATGAAATTAAATCCGTCTTTTATTCCGCCGAAAGGCGGATTTAATCATGAAATGATTTCATCCATCGAAGATGGATTTATTCCGGACAAAGGACGGATTTAACTGAAAGAAACCGCTTTTGTCCGGCAGACAAAAGCGGTTTCTTTCATGGTGCCGGTGGCGGGGGTCGAACCCGCACGGGGTATTAGCCCACCGGATTTTGAGTCCGGCACGTCTGCCAATTCCATCACACCGGCGAATCAGCTTTTCTATTATAGCTGATTGAAATAAAAAAATCAAGAGTTATTATTCAATAATTTATTCTTGCACAAAAAATTACATATAAAACTATTTTAGTTTGTCTGTTCTCCATGTGTAAGTATAGCTTCCGTTAAAATTATATGCTTGAGTCAAAACCTTGTATTCTCCCGGAGAAGTCAGATTAACCGTAAAATCAGAGGTCGGAATATCCGTTCCCTGATAGCAAACCTCTTGAGAAGAACCCAAATATACAACGGTTATGTTTATGTTAGTGCTGATAGCGGAGCTTCTGTTCAGTGCTATGGCAAGGTATTACTTGATTGTCGAATTGAATTACCTGATTATATATTTGAGTGATTAATCCGGGATATAATCATCCCAGAGTCGATAAGTGGGATAAACACATAACGATTCAATCTTAATGTCACCGCCACAAACTTCATCAGGAGTTCTTCTGTGGTCGGTAGTGATATTGTCGAGTTCAAGAGCTAATCGAATATCGTCAGCACCACAATCAATAAGTCTTCTTTCTATTCGTTCAGCAAATCTTATACACATATCTTTTTCGTTAATACCTCCAATTGGAAAGCCAAAAGTCGGTATCATTGAGTCAATCTTTCCTTCTTTTGCAAGTAGTAAGTAATAGACCCATGTGATATGATTAATCGGCATAGAAAACGAATATGCATCCTTCTTATATATTTTAGGGTTAAGAACCGGTGGTCTTGGAGGAATCCTTAGTTCATTTTTCCAGTTTTCCCCAAATACATACCTGAAATCATCTGCAAACCAATCGCAGATATCATCAAAATGCTCTCCGCTCAGAATAAAATCTTTTGCCCAGTTTTCTAATTCCATACTTGCTACATACTTGAATTTGATATTCTCTCGTGCATATTCTATCTTTTTCATTCTATTGTCATACGACGATTCGTTAGCTTTTTCGCATAGATACTTGCCTCCGTAGTATAAACCTCCGAATAATGCGGTAAATAACTCAAACATATAATACTCCTATCTTTATTATGAAGCTTCTCCTGTCTTTATAATGAAGCTTCTTCTATACTCTCTTTAGCACTATCGATACTCTCGACTGCTTCTTCGAGATTATCAATTGCTGCTTCCT
>CAYXVM010000155.1:0-4773 GCA_964468465.1 uncultured Clostridium sp. | reverse complement strand
CTGAGGCTCTCAACGAGAGAAACGAGAGTTACGGGGTCGCCGGGAACGGTAACGGTTGAATAAACCACGTTGCTGATTTCCTTATTAACCGTAACCGCCGCAATTTCGGCTTTCATTGAGTAGGTCTTTGCGTGATCTGCAACATCCGCATAACCCATTGCCTGAGCGGATACTTTAACAGGCTCCGTCATTGATGCATCGGCAGTATCAATATAATAATAGGTATCATAGGAGGATTCAATTGTATTGATAACATTGCCTTCGCTGTCTTTTTCTTCCGTTATTTCCTTAACGGGAACAAGATAAACGGTCTTTGTGCCTTCGGTATAGGTCTTGGTGTATTCGACCGTAGTATTAACGGTTTCGGTTTTCGGAACATCGGGATTTTCGGGGTCTTCAATGCTGATTGTTTCGCTGATAATGAAGGTGTTGTTGCCTGCAAGAATATCATCCTCGCTGACATCCGTGAAAACAGCGTCGGCATCAATGCCGATTGAAGCTCCGTCCTGCGTTGCAAATTCGTAATAAATCTCTATTTCGGAAAGGTTTGCCGCATCAATCGAAACGGTATCCTGACCGTTTGCAATTGCCGCTTCTATTTCTGCCGCTGCCGAAGCATTTGCAATATACTGATAAACCGAGGCTTTGGTCGCATCTTTGGCGGTGAGCAGATAATTGCCGTCGGTAAGCTTTGCAACCGAGTATCCGTCCGCACCGACCGTTGCGGTCAGTTCAACAACCGTTGTGCTCTTGGTTACCGTTCCTTTCTGATATGTTCCGCTTGCTGCGCCGTAAGAAGGAAGGGTGATGGCAAGCTTGGTTGATGTGCCGCCCTTTCCGACATAGAGAGAAGCGGTGTTGGAATAAACATAAGCTACCTCGCCGTTAAGAAGCTGACCGACCTCGCAGCGGAATCTCTTTCCGTTTTCTGCCGTGCCGACATCAAGGATAGCAAGAGTCGGGTTGATTTCATTTTTAAGGTTTTGCCAAACATAAACATCGTTGTTCAGAACCTGCTCCTGCCACTGATAGGTCAGCTTGCCTTTGCCGACAGGGGTTGCGGTAACCGTAAATTCAGCGTCTGAGCCCGAAAGCGCATGAACATCGGAAACCTGAGAAACATGCGGCACCTCAACGCCGTCGGCATATTTCGTTTTGCCCGAAACGCTGGCGGTGTATACGCTCGCTTCACTGCCTATGGTGTCTGTTGCTCTGAGAGCAAAAGAATATTTTGTGTTGGGAGAAAGTCCCTCAACCGTGTATTCGGTAAGGTCGGAATCAATGGTATCAATCTTGAAATAGGGGCTGATTTCATTGTCGGTTATCATGAAAATCTGAGTCCACTCGCCGCCCGCTTTTGACCAGTTAAGCGTGATGCTGTCAGAGGTTGAATCCTTGATTGAAAGATTCTTGGGCGCTCTGATGGGCATTTTGCAATCCTTGGTGACAAAGCCGAGAACAAGACAATCCTGATTATTGAGCTTTGCTCTCCAGCTTCCGAAACGCCACTTGAAATCAAAGCCTGCGGTTTCATTGTTCTCAACTTTGGGCAGACCGCAAACTGTGCCGGCGACAAATGTTGATTTGTAATTCATCGTTGTGTAGCTGCCGGAATAATCTGCGCCGACTCCAACGCCGACCTTAACGCCGCCGGCGGTCTTGGTGACCAGTTCCGTTTCTACTCCTGCGCCCCAGGTGACCGATGAGGAGCTTGATTCGGTTGTTTCAATAGTCTGCGTTATGGTGCCGCCGCCCTTTGAAACCCAGATATAGGAGGAATCATCCATCTGCGCTTCTTCGCTGACAACATCGGTACCGCCCGAGAAATCTCTGAGAGACGATTCGCTGTGAGGATATGATGAAGGATCGCCGATCTCATGGTTGAGAACATTGCCTCTGATAGGCTCAAACTCGCCCGTTGCCTCTGCAATTTTGTCAAATTCCGTTACCGTTATCATCGATGTTCTGGGCTTTTCGGGAATGCACATAACATAATCCGACCAGCCTGCGGGAACGGTTGCGCCCCAACCGTAAGCTTCCTGCGAGCCCTTGACGCTTCTCTTGTATTTTTCAAGAGCTTCCTTGTCGCCGCTGAGCGACCTGCAGGTTGCGTCATACTCATCCTTGGTGGGAACGGTGAATTCGGGGGTCCACATCTTATAAAGATATCGGATATAGGGAGTCATAGAGAGAATGACTCTGTCCTCGCTGCTCGGCGAAGCATACTCAACCGAAACGGTTTTTTCGGATGCATTCTCAAACTCTCCGCCGACGGAAGCGCTGACCTTAGCCTCAAAATCAACGCCGCCGAGAGAAATTCCGAAGAAGGAAGCTTCAGCCTCATAGCCGGCAATAACCGAAGCCGTAACATTGAAGCCGTGCGTTTCCGAGCTTCCCGAACCCGAAGATTTGCCGAATACCGTTTCGCCGTCTTCTTCATAGTCGTCATTATACAAGGTCAGGTCTTCAAAGTAAGGAGCCGACTGAAGAACCGCAATGACATTCGGGTCTGAGAAATATGCTTCCTTTTCGACAAATTGAAGTATCATTCCGTCATCGTCAATATCAATTGCGGTGAAGGACATATTTCTCTTATAGCTCGTGCCGCAATCGTGATTGATCTTTATTCTTTTTGAATAAAGATTGTCTTTTGCATCGGTTGCAACCTGAACAAAATCATGTCTGTAGTTATTTGCATCTGACTGCTTTCTGCCGACAATCATGATAAGCTGTTCGCCTGCATTTTCGTCGTTAAGGAAGTTGCCGGTTACAACCGATTCAATCCATATGTTTGAATGTGATTTGTAATAGCTGCCGTAAGTTTCGGTATAGTTCTGAGAATAAATACCGTTCCCGTCTGATAATTCAAGCTCAAGCTTGAAGCCGTAGTTTGCGGCAGGATGATTGTGAGAAAGCGCAACGGGAGTGTTGCTGCCGCCGTCGGTACGGAATGAATAAACGCTGCCGCCGATTAAAATATAATCTTTGCCGCCCGTGCCGACCGGGTTAAAGCAGGCAAGTGAAATGGGAGACTGACATTGGGATTCATACATGCCCGCAGCAATATTCGGGTTGATTTTTACGGATTGACAAACTCCGCCTGCACCCTTAACGTAGTTGCCGCTTTCATATTCAATAACGCCGACATTGGCATTCCATTTATATATGCTTGATGAATCGCTGTTTCTCATGTCGCTTCCGAGGTCATAGCCTGCATAGACAATTTCTTTTCTGCCGTCGCCGTCAATATCGCCGATTGCCGCAGAGCCGTAGCAGCTTATCTGAGTTTTGCCGCTGGTATCGCCCGAATCAAATTCGGTATAATCCCATGCGTGCTGAAACTGTCCCTTAACCTCGCCGGAGCTGTTTTCTTTAAATGCCACTATCGAGGTTACGGGCATTGCATAATCCGTGTTTTTGGTGTTTCCCCATCTTGCGTGCGGGAAGCAGGAAGTTATAACAAGCTCATCGGCAAAGTCGTTGTTGATATCTCCTGCCGTAAGCTGAACAACAGGCCAGTTGGTGGTAACACGAACGGGAAGGTCTCCGTCATAGTTCGTGTTTCTGATATACAGCCTTCTTTTATAGGAAATGCTGTTGTTTCTGAAAGAATAGATTTCAACGGCACAGCTGTAAATGCCTGATGTGGGAGCATAAACTGCAATTTCTTCATTACCGTCTCCGTCAAAATCGCCGGCTGTTATGGCAAGAAACGCATTTATCTCGTAACCGTTGGGGAGATAAAAGTCATCATCATTAAAGCTGTCACAGATTTCATTAAGATCTTCTGAATCAATAACATTTCCGTAGCAGTCCTCAACAAGCATTTTGTATTTCAAGCCCTTTTTGCCGCTTGAGTTGGTGTATTCATTATAGCCAACGGTTGCAACATACTGACGCTTGCCGCTGCCGAAAGGATCAAACGCCGCACTCTGAGAAGCGGTGAACTGTCTTGTCGGCTGAGAACACCATTCGTGATTTTCCCATATTTCTGACTTATGATTCTCATCGTAGTCATAGATTCTTCTGTAATAGCTTGAATCACTGTTATGAACGTTGTCATAATAGAGAAGCTCCATTCGGGAGAACATATTCATGCTTCCCGGACCGTAAGGGTTGCTTGTGGAGTCACCGGTATTAACCGGCGATTCGTTGATCTGAAGCATCTGAAGAAGTGACTGCCCTTCTCCTGCTGCCTGCGCAACGCTCAGCGACTCAACATTCTCAAAAAGATTGCTGAGCGGAACTATGCTGATAAGCAAAGCCGCAACGAGCACTGCGCTGATGATTCGCTTTTTCATGGAATTTCCTCCGTTTCTTTTTTCGGAATATGATCCTATGCGCCTGTTATTCGCATATAATTTTACACTTTACTATAACATTAATTACATTAAAAGTAAATAGAAACGGCGTGAATTGCAGCTCAAACGGCGTGAATTGCATGTTGACGGTTGCTGTTCGGAAAATATTATTACAATTAAGCAAAAAACATATAAATCCGAGCTGTTTATAAATCGGTTTATTGAGGCGTCATAACGCCGTCATCATTGAATTTGCATGTTATTATTGTCCTTTTCCTTCGGCTATAGCCATTTCAATAATATAACTGAAACGGTAGGGCGGGGGCATTAAGATATAGTTAAGAAATAAGAAGTAAGAGTGAAGAGGTTCGGATAGGCTCCGCCTATGACCATTTATATTTGCTCCGCAAAATGTTGCCTTAACGGGTAGGGCGGGGGCTTGCTCCCGCCGTTTAACATCAAAATCGTTAAA
>CAYXVM010000154.1:0-4775 GCA_964468465.1 uncultured Clostridium sp. | reverse complement strand
GGAGCTGCCCGTAGGGCTGAGGATTGATTTATTTTTGTTTAACGATTTTGATGTTTAACGGCGGGAGCAAGCCCCCGCCCTACCCGTTAAGGCAACATTTTGCGGAGCAATTATAATCGGTCATAGGCAGAGCCTATCCTTAATTTGCGAAGCAAACTTCATTTTTGCGAAAATCGGGCGACCACACAGGGTCGCCCCTACCGGAATGTGCCGAAGGCACACTTCATTCTTCATTTGACTCAAGGCGGGCGACCACGCAGGGTCGCCCCTACCATTAACCTCAGATTCACCCTGCCTGCCTTGCTCTTTTGGCGGGTGTTTTTTTGACGGCGATATCGGGTTTCGGCGGCTCAAACGGTGCGCCTGCGGCACGGATATATGCCAGAAGCCCCCATGAACACAGCATACTTGAACCGCCCCTGCTGACAAAGGGCAGGGTTACGCCCGTGAGCGGCAGGAGATCGGTTATGCCGAAAACATTCAGCGAAAGCTGGAAAAGCATCATGCCTGCCGCCGCAACCGCCGCAATGGCATAAAAGGTCGATGCCGCCGACTTTGCCGATTTTATTGCAAAAAACGCAATTCCTGCAAAGCTCAGAAGCACGGCAATGCCGATAATCAGACCCATTTCCTCGCAGATTAAGCCGAAAACAAGGTCGGTCGATGCCGCATAAACATCTCTGAGGTGACCCTCGCCGATGCCCAGGCCGAAAAGTCCTCCGCTCGCCGAATAAATCAGCACTCTCGTCTGCTGATAGCCCGTGGTATCCATATAATCCCAGACATGGCGGTAAGCGGCGAAACGGTTTGCAACATAGGGCTTGAAATAAATAATCAGCATCGCTCCCATGAGAGCGGCGGCGCAGATAAGCAAAATCGTTCTGATATTGCCCGAGCGCATGAAAGCGATAAGGGCGAAGGTGAAGAAGAAAATCAGCGCAGTTCCGAAGTCTCTCATCAGGAAAAGTGCGCCGACGCACGCAAGCGAAAAAACTATATATTTCGTGAGGCTCGTTATCGACAGCAGCTTTTCAAGCGAAACCGCTCCGACAAGCACGAACGCAATCTTGACAAGCTCCGAGGGTTGAATTGAGAAAAATCCGAGGTCAATCCAGTTGAGAGTGCCGTTGGTCGTTTTTGCAAGCAGAAGATTTGCGGCAAGCACGGCAACCGAGCCGATTGCGGCAGGATATCTGAGCATACATGCAAAGTTGACATCTTTAATCAGAATAAGCATTATCAGATAAACCGCAAGCCCAAGCCCGATGGCGATAAGCTGCTTTAGCGCATAGGATTCGCTGATGCTTGCGCAGACGGTCAGCCCGATGCCCGAGAGAAAAAAAGCTATGACTTCAAGCTCAAAATAGTCGTTATCCGTAATAATATTGCCGATAAGAAGATAAATCCATTCGGCGGCAATATAGCCGAAGAAAATATAAATCATGTTGAGGCTCGGCTCCTCCTGACGGAAAATCACGCAGGCGGCGCAGAGAAGCTGAAACGCAGTCATAAGAAAAAGAACCGTTATCTGCTTAAAATGCGGCTGTTTTTTTGAATCTGTCTTTGCCAACGGCTTCACCTCTTTTCGCATATCCGTTTGCCTTATTTTATCACATAAGTCCGAAGAATTCAAACAGTATTTGCCCGAAACGGCCTCATTTTACAAGCTGTTTACAAATTAAATCATGTTTATTAATCTCCTGATGTTAAATTGTTTGTTGCCCAAACACAATATCTCTTTAAAAAGTATTGCATATACTGTTTTTGAGAGGACGACTGTTTCCTTTTTCCTCCCTTTCAGCCGCTTCAAAAACAATAAAACAAAAAAAATATTGCAAGTGGGGAGAAAATAGTGTATAATGTTTTAAATATGATTATTATAATGGGTGTAGTGCCGACAAGGGAGAAGAACAGCAATGGAAATCTATTTTGACAACAGCGCAACCACGGCTCCGTGCCGTGAGGCGGTCAATGCCGTCTCAAAAGCGCTGACTCAGTGCTGGGGCAACCCCTCCTCCCTCCACTTTGTCGGCAATCAGGCAAAGGAAATGCTTGACCGTTCAAGAGAGGACATTGCAAAATGCCTTTCATGCAGCCCGGAGGAGATTTTCTTCACCTCAGGCGGAACCGAAAGCAATAACCTTGCCGTTCTCGGAGCGGCGTACAAAATGCGCCGCATGGGCAAACGGATAGTTTCAACCTGCGTTGAGCATTCAAGCGTTGACGAAACGCTTGACAAGCTTGAAGCCGAGGGCTTTGAGGTTATCAAGCTCAAGGTTGATTCATTCGGCAGGATAAGTGAAAAAGACCTTTTCGCCGCAGTTAATTCAAACACGATTCTGATAACCATGATGCTTGTCAACAACGAGGTCGGAACAATAATGCCGATTGAAGCGGCAAAAAGAGCGGCTCTCATGGCTCGCTCGCCCGCTCTGATTCACTGCGACGCAGTTCAGGCGTTCGGCAAAATGCCGATTAAGCCCGCCGCAATGGGCGTTGACCTCATGACGGTAAGCTCCCATAAGATTCACGGTCCGAAAGGCGCAGGCGCTCTTTATATCCGCAAAGGAATCAAAATAACTCCGAGAGCCATCGGCGGAGAGCAGGAGAAAAAAATCCGCCCGGGAACGGAAGCAATGCCCGCAATCGCAGGCTTCGCCGCCGCCGTCAGGGCTCTGCCGAATATTCAGAACGAGCTTGAACAGATGAAAATTCTCAGAGACTATATGGTTTCAAAGCTCTGCGAAATCCCCGATGTTGTTATCAATTCACCGCCCGACGCCCTTCCCTATGTTACCAATATTTCGGTTCTGGGCATAAAATCCGAGCCGATGCTCAACTTTCTTTCCGAAAGAGGCATCTGCGTTTCGAGCGGCTCTGCCTGCTCAAAGGGCAAGGCAAGCCATGTTCTCGCCCGAATGGGGCTTGACCGCAAAAGGCTTGACAGCCCGCTGAGAATCAGCTTTTCAAGATTTACGACCGTTCAGCAGATTGACGCTCTTATTGCAGGAATCAAAGAGGGCAAAAAGGTTATCAGAGCGGTTAAATAAAATTTCTTTATTATAAATATACGGAGAATGTTAATGAAAGAGATTATTCTTATCAAAAACGGAGAACTCGCTCTCAAAGGTCTCAACAGAAGAACCTTTGAGGATATGCTGATAAAAAATATGCGCCGCAGGCTTGAACCCGTCGGCAAATTCAAATTCACCGTTGCTCAGTCAACGATTGTTGCCGAGCCCGAGGATGAGCAGACCGACCTTGACGAAGCTGTTGAAAGAATCGGAAAGGTTTTCGGAATTGCGGGCTTTTCAAGAGCGGCGGCTGTTGAAAAGGATATGGATGTGATTCTGAGAAGCGCCGAAGAATACCTGGCTCCCCAGCTTCTCACCGCACGCAGCTTTAAGGTTGAAGCAAAGCGTTCGGATAAAAAATTCCCTCTCAATTCTCCTCAGATATGCGCCAAAGCGGGCGAATATCTGCTTGAAAAATTTTCTCATCTCACCGTTGATGTTCACACTCCCGGTTTAGTTGTCAACATCGAGGTCAGAGACGCCTATGCCTATATTCACGGCAAGCAGATAAAGGGCGCAGGCGGAATGCCGACAGGCAGCGCAGGCAGAGCAGCTCTGCTGATTTCGGGCGGAATCGACAGCCCCGTTGCAGGCTATATGATGGCAAAAAGAGGCCTTGAACTGATTGCAGTTCACTTCGCCTCCCCGCCGTACACAAGCGAAAGAGCCGAGCAAAAGGTTCATTCGCTTCTCAAGCAGGTCAGCAAGTATTCGGGCAGAATCGGGCTTTGGGTTGTTCCTTTCACCGAGACCCAGGAGCTGATAAAAGATAACTGCCCCGAAGAAATATTCACGGTTATCATGCGCCGCATGATGATGAGAACCGCTCAGATAATCGCAAAGCGTGAAAATGCGGGTGCGCTGATAACGGGCGAAAGCGTTGGTCAGGTTGCAAGCCAGACGATGCCCGCCATCGCCTGCACCGACGCAGTCTGCGAAATGCCCGTTTTCCGCCCTCTTATCGGAATGGACAAGGACGAGGTTATTGCGATTTCAAGAAAAATAGATACATTCGATATTTCAATTCTCCCCTATGAGGACTGCTGCACGGTGTTCACACCCAAGCATCCGAGAACCCGCCCGACGCTTGAATATGTTGAGGAATGCGAAAAGGCGCTTGAAACGGACAGGCTCTCAAGGGAATGTGCAGAGAATGCAAGATTTGTTGCGATAAACGCATATTAAAAAGTTGCGATAAACGCATATTAAAAAGAAGGAAGTGCCTTTATGGCAGTTTGTGAGATACTTTCCGTCGGAACGGAAATTCTTTTAGGCGATATTCTTAACACAAATTCAAGATTTCTTTCGGTTGAGCTTGCGAAGCTCGGCATTTCCGTGCTCAGGCACACAACCGTCGGCGACAATGCCGAAAGGCTTTCCGCCGCCCTGCGAACCGCCCTTGACCGCAGCGATATCGTTATCGCAACCGGCGGCCTCGGCCCTACGCAGGACGATATAACAAGAGATGTCTGCTGTTCGGTTATGGGCTTTGAGCTTGAATACAGCCCCGAAATCGGCGAGGGCATAAGAAAATACTTTGCCTCAAAATCAATCGAGATGCCTGAAAGCAATCTCCGCCAGGCTCATGTTCCCGTTGGCGGAACGGTTTTTGAAAACCATCACGGCACTGCTCCCGGATTGGGGCTTAAAAAAGACGGAAAATGCGTTGTCATTCTTCCCGGCCCTCCCTACGAAATGGCA
>CAYXVM010000153.1:0-4807 GCA_964468465.1 uncultured Clostridium sp. | reverse complement strand
TTCTTTGTAGGGGACGGGTTCCCCGTCCCGCGGGAGGCGAAACGCCTCCCCTACATGGATTGACGGAGTATGTCATATGTACCGTTAAATTATGATTTATTGAAATGATTATACCATATCATATAATAAAAGACAATGCTTACATCAGGTTTTAATCCGTCACAAGCCTGAATTAATAATTAAATTCGAATCAAATTGATAACCCAATTGTAGGGACAGCCCTTGCGGCTGTCCGTGAAAACATATTAAATCCCACGGAACGCCGAGGGCGGCGTTCCATGCTGATGCTTGCGTATTTTTTGTTGCGGTGATTAATCCGTTGAATTATCACTAAACCGGAATTTGACTTTGTTTTGAATTTGTGATATCGTTAATCGGAAATGTGGTGAAATAAATGCTTGATTTTGAAATTGAAGAAAAATCCTCGTGGGAAAAGCTGAAAGAGAGCGGAAAGCCGACCGTGATTTACGGAATGGGCAACGGAGCGGATAAGGTCATCGACGAGCTTAACAGGCTGTCCGTTCTGATTCTCGGCGTTACGGCAAGCGATGATTTTGTCAGGGGTCAGATGTTCAGAGGGTTCAGGGTTAAAAAGCTCTCGGAATTCAGCGGAGATTTCAATATTGCCGTAGCTTTTGCAAGCTGTCTGCCCGAGGTTATGAATCATATTTATTCACTTTCGAAAAAATACAGAGTTCTTGTTCCCTGCGTTCCCGTTTTCGGAGATGAGATATTCAACCGCAGTTTCATTGAAGCGAATGAAAGCGAAATCAACGCCGCTTATGCTCTTTTTGATGAAAAATCAAAGGAGATTTTTGCAGGCTGCGTCAATTTTATGTTCGGCGGCGAACTTGAAACGCTCAGGGCGGTAACGAGCGAAAAATCCGAGGTTTTCGGCGGCTTTTTCAGGCTCGGATGCGATGAAAATTATCTCGATCTGGGAGCGTACAGGGGAGACACTGTTGAAGAATTTTTGAACAATTGCGGCGGAAAATACGAGAGCATAACCGCTGTTGAGCCTGACATAAGAAGCTTCGCAAAGCTTTGCGATTATCTTGAAAATGTTCCGGATTCAACCGCTTTCCGAAAGGCAATCTTCAGCGAGAGCGGAACGCTCCGTTTTGGCGGCAGGGGAGGCAGGCAGTCGGCAATTGCCGAGAGCGGAGAAGAAACCGAAGCCGTGACCGTTGACGAACTTTGCCGAGGCAGAAAAGTGACTTACATCAAAATGGATGTTGAGGGAGCAGAAGCCGAGGCAATCCGAGGAGCGGAGCAGACAATAAAAGCCCAAAGCCCGAAGCTTAACATTGCGCTCTATCACAGAAGCCGTGACATTTTCGCCCTGCCGCTTCAGATTGCTTCAATCAATCCGAATTACAGGTTTTATCTGCGGCGGCATCCCTATATCCCGTGCTGGGATATGAATTTATATTGCGTATCGGAATAAAAAGCACTCCCGAACACGGCACTTTATAACCGTGAACGGGAGTTGTTTTTTGCTGAAAAGGGGTTCATTTTGAACCCACCCCCGGTTCAAAATGAACCGACCCTCGGATCAAATTGACCCATTGATATAAACAAGAACCATAATAACAATATACAAACATACATACAAAGGATAAAAGAAATTTCTGCTTTGAAAATGTGTATCAAAGTTTACGGCATATAGGGGTTGTCGCTGTATTCGTAATTTTCGGGCATGATGAGCGGTCGGAAATAATTAATTGTGTAATCGATTCCCCATTGACCCTTTTTGCCCCTCCAATATCCCGAGTGCGGCTCAATCGAAAGCATTCCGTCATAGTTCTTTGTGTAGAGAATATCCATAACGGTGTGCCAATCGGTCATGTCAAGCCCTGCGGGAGCGTCGTCATAATGTTCGCCGTCAATATAAACAGAGCCTTTGAGATGAAAATGATAAACTCTCTCGCCCCAATCTCTAAGCTCGGCAAGATAGTTTCCGCCTCTTTTCATGCAATGCGAAACATCATATTTTATGCCAAGCTCAGGCAGAGCCGTCAGAATAGGCAGCCATGCCTTCGGTTCAACAACGAAGTTTTCCCAATCGCAGTTATAGGCGGCGATTTTAACGCCCTTGTCTTTTGCAAAATCGAGAAGAATTCCGAAATATTCGATTGCATTTTCGCAGTTTCGGTGAAAGCTTTGGCTTTCAACATAATTTATACCGCAGTTGAAAACGGGGCATCCGATTATCGAAGCGGCGGTGATTAAATTCTTGTCATGCTCAAGAGCCTGCGGAATTATCGCTCCGTTTTCGTCGAATCGCTTCATTCCCCAGCGACCCATTGAGCCGACGGCAACGCCGTATTTTTCGCTTATCTGCTTTATTTCACGAGCCTCGGCAAGAAATTCAAAAGAATCATAATTGTGATTAACGCAGAATTCAACGGCTTCAAGCTCTTTGTCGTGAACATATTTAATGCAGCCCTCGCTCCAGCCGTTTATGATTCCGAGTTTCATAAAACCCCTTCTTTCGGTAGTTTAATTGTTACGGTATTCTTTTCGATGAGTTCAACGGGATTATATGAGAGCTTGGATTTTCTCAGACCCTCGTCTCCGCAGTCCTCCTCACGGTTAACATATTTTATTTCGTCGCCCGTGGCATAGAGCCGCAGAAACTGATTTGTCAGCATCTGATACGCTCCCGCATATGAAAAATCAGCTTTTTCAATGTGGCAAAAGAGCGTGTCGCCGAGAATTTCTCCGATAGAATAGCCGATTATTTTGCCGTCAACTCTCAGAACCCCTCCGGGCAGACCGAAAGCCTTGTAGTTTTGCAGAACCTCACGGCAAATTTTAAGCTCAAAGTCTGCGCTTTCGTCCTTTTCGGCGTGAAAGGTAAAGCCCTCGGTGAATTCGATAAGCTCGGGAATATCGGCTTCGGTTATGGGAGCAAAGCTCCAGTTATAAAGCTTTTTGAATTTGTTGATGTGGTTTCTCGGCGTGCTGTATTTGCGCCCCGTAAGGTTCAGAATTGCGTCCTTTTCATAAAGATAGTCGAACCAGTCACGGTCAGCTTCTGCAACGCTTCCGGGATATCTTTCAAGGATTTTCGGCAGTTCGTTTTTGTTGATTGAGCAGAGCACCATCGGGATATTGTGAGCGCCGCAGTATTCTTCAATTGCTTTGAATGCGGCGTCGGGATTTCTGCCCGTGGGGTTCGCAAAGCAGATCTGACCGTTGAATTTTGCCGAGATAATCAGCGTTCCGTCAACAACTGCATAGCGGTTGTCAAAATATTTCCGCCACATGAAGGTTGAGCCGAACGCCCTGTCGCATTGGCGTGAGGGATAAGCGGAAAAATAAGCTTTCAGAATTTCAATATCTTCATAGTCAATTTCTTTGAATTTCAGCATAAAGCACCTGATTAATACAAATTTTCACTTATTATAGCATTTGTGAAATTGATTGTAAATATCAAAAACAACAGAAAAAAACCCGCATGGGATAAGAAAGTTTCAGCGCCTTGCGAGAACGGATTATTTTTTTCTCCCTTAACCGTACATGACTTTGGAAATGATAAAGCATGTCCATAGTGCGGCAACAAAAAAGCCCTCTGCCGGAATGGCAAGCTTGGTATACGGACATTTCCAGCCTTTGTCAACAAAGAGAAAAACGGTTCTTGTTACAAAAACGGTTGTTGCAAAGAAAATACCGCCCATCATGGAATAATAGGGCGTTTTGGTTGCATAAGTCAGATAGAGCAAGAACGCACCGAGAGCAAAGGAAATGCCGCCGTAATAAACACGGATTTCTGTTTTGCCTGCGTTATCAACGGGCTTTACGGAAAAGCTTTCCGCATTCTTAATCGGGTTTGTGATGAAAACAATTGCCATGCCGAAAAAATAAAGTGCAAGGCAGATTGTTGCCACTGCGGCAGGAATGTTGGTTGATAAAATCTCTTTCATTTTGAACTTCTCCTTTTTTGTTATGCTTATTTTAAAATTTTATCATAACCGTGAGCGGTTCGTCAAGTTTTGGGATAAGAAAGCTTAACACAAATAAAAATCAACAGAAAAAACCGTTTTTTATATTGCAACTGATATGCCGTTCTGCTATATTATATATAACTACTTATTCAAAAGGAGGTCAATATGGCTCAGACCTATAAACTTAAATCTCATCTGTGCAGGTTTTGCAGCTTTTATCCGCTCGGAGACGAACGCATTCCGGCGCAGTTAATGACTTATTCAAACGATAAACCCGATTTGGCGGGCTTTCCTTACCCTCTGCCGTCAAAAAAGAGCGAATACACATGCAGCCTTAAAATCGGCGGAGTTGAGTGGCTCGGTTCAACAAGCGGGCTGACAAGATATGACAAAAACGCTGAAAGAGAAGAAGACATTATAATGTTTTTCAGCGCTCCGAGAGATCTCCACGATAACACCGTCAAGGCAATAATGCCGCAGGGAGAGAGCGTCTGGGTGCTGACCGAAACGGGAGCGGTTTTTATTGAAATGAAGCCGCTCGGCGCTCAGGAAAAGGCGGAGCTTCTGCTCAGCGAAACGCTGAAATATGTTGACCGCAGGGGAATGGTCAGCCAGAGAAACCTGGCAAGGCCGAGGAATCTTGAATCCCGCTATTCTCACGGCCATTCCGATAACGACGGCTGTTTCACGGCGGGATTTGCCATCGGAGAAATATTCAGATATGCCGTTTTCAAAAGAGAAAAGGGAGCGGAGCATCCCGAAACGCTTGAAGCGAAAAAGGTTGCAACAAGAGCGGTTGAAGCTTGCCTTTTGCTCCTGCATATCCATTCAAGGGGCGACGGCTTTGTTGCAAGAAC
>CAYXVM010000152.1:0-4863 GCA_964468465.1 uncultured Clostridium sp. | reverse complement strand
GAAAAAACATAAGAAATAACCGTTTGTTGAACCGGCTCTCTTTTTTCAAAGAGCGACCGCTTGTGACGATGACGCACGGCAATCTCAATTCGATTTTTGCCGTCTCTGCAACTCACAGTACATAGGCAGCATTTTTGAAGGACCTCCTTCAAAAGCGCTTCATCGAATTCGGACTGTGCGTCATCTCACTCGACCGGGCTTTTGTTTGATTTGCCCGGTTATTTTCTTTTCTCCCGTTAACTTTCCTCCTCGCTTGAACCGATACCGATGATCCGATTCGTGATAATAAACGAACCACTTTCATCGGAACGGTTTTACTCCTTTTGACTCATTACTATATAAAGTATACAATATTAACTACCCTCTTAATAATCAAGGATGATTTTTGAAGAAATCGCAAAGAAAAAATAATCAGTATTATTCCGAAAACAATCAAAAATATTGCTTACAATAATTGACAATCATATTACAATTGTATACAATAAGGTTATAATGTCATTTTATAAGGAGAGGTGTCGAAATGGCAGATAAAAAGCTGATAATCTCATCAAGAAAATTCAGAGGCAATTCTTCTGTTGTGTCTTTACGGTTGCCGACCGAGTTGATTCAGTCGCTCGACGAGATTGCCGAAAAGACGGGCAGAACACGCAACGAAATCATTCAGAAGTGTATAGAATTTTCGCTTGAAAATTTAGAAATAAAATAAAAATCAGGGGTTGATATTATGGCAGTTTTCAAATGTAAAATGTGTGGCGGAGCTCTGGAGATAAACAGCGAAAGCGGCGTTGCGGTTTGCGAATACTGCGGCTCTGTTCAGACTCTTCCCAAGAGAAATGACGAAGTTATTGCAAATCTTTTTAACCGTGCAAATAACCTGCGAATCAAATGCGAATTTGACAAGGCGGCGCAGGTTTATGAAAAGATTCTCAACGAGGATAATTCCGATGCCGAAGCACATTGGGGACTTTTGCTCTGCAAATACGGCATTGAATATGTTGAAGACCCCAAGACATACAAACGAATTCCCACCTGCCACAGAACGCAGTATGAATCCGTTCTCTCGGATGTTGACTACCTTTCCGCTCTGGCAAATTCTGACGGAGAGGCAAAGAATGTCTACAAAGCGCAGGCAGAGGAAATCTCGGAATTACAGAAAAATATTCTTGCCATCGTCAAGAATGAAAAGCCTTTTGATGTTTTCATCTGCTACAAGGAAACAGACGAAAACGGCAAGCGAACCGTTGACAGCGCACTTGCCAATGACATCTATTATCAGCTCACTCAGGAGGGCTTGAAGGTTTTCTATGCCGCAATCACGCTTGAAGACAAACTCGGTCAGGAATATGAGCCTTATATTTTTGCCGCTCTCAACAGCGCAAAGGTAATGCTTGTCGTCGGCACAAAGCCCGAATTTTTTGATTCGGTCTGGGTCAGAAACGAATGGTCACGCTATCTCAAGCTGATGAAAACCGACCGTTCAAGACTGCTTATCCCCTGCTACCGTGCTATGGACGCTTATGACCTGCCAGAAGAATTTGCTCATCTTCAGGCGCAGGATATGAGCAAAATCGGCTTTGTCAACGATGTTGTCAGAGGCATCAAAAAGGTTGTTGAACAGCCGAATGATAAAGAAAGCGGAAATGAAACGGCAGTAAAGTCGAGCGGTTCAAATACTGCATCTCTGCTTGAAAGAGCGTTTATGTTTCTTGAGGACGGCGACTGGCAGAGCGCAGACGAATACTGCGAAAAGGTGCTTGACATTGAGCCGAAGAATGCAATGGCATATCTCGGCAAGCTTATGGCGGAGCTGAAAGTCAGCAAGCCGGAACAGCTTGGTAAACAAAAAGATGAATTTACGGGCAGCATAAACTATCAGAAAGCTTGCCGTTTTGCGGACGATGATTTAAAATCCGCTCTTGACGATTATGCAAAGAATGTTCTTTATCTTAAAGCGCAAAGGACGATGAACACCGCAACTGAAGAAAGCAACTTTAAAACTGCCGCTTCAATTTTCGACAGAGTAAAAGGCTATAAGGACGCCGATTCAAAGAAATCGGAATGCCTTGAAAAAGCCGAAGCCTGCCGCAAGGACGCAATTTATACCAAAGCACTGAAAAGAATGGAATGCGATTCAATTGATTATTATAGCTCTGCAATCTCGGCATTTGAAACCATCAAAGGCTGGAAGGATTCGGATGAGAAAATTGCTCAATGCAAGCGCAGAATAGAGGAAATAAAATCAAAAGAGGAAGCTAAAAGGTTAGAAAGAGAACGAAAAATAGAAGAAGCAAAAATTGAAGCTGAAAAACGCAAGAAACTAATCAAAAAAATTGTCGCTATTGCAACCCCGATTGCGGCTGTTCTTATGGTGTTCATAATTGTTCTTAATGCAGTTATTATGCCTCAAACAAATTATAAAAAGGCTCTAAATGAAGTTGAGGCCGGAAACTACAGTAAAGCATATATGCTGTTTGAGAAAAACTTTGATTACAAAGACACGCAGGAACAGATAAAAATTGCAAAATCGAAAGAGGCTTTTTCACTTCTTGAATCAGAGAAATATGACGAAGCATATATGATTTTTAAAGAGATCGGAAACGATGAAGCGATAATAAATAGTAAATACGAGAGAGCCGTCACTTATATTGATTCCGGCGATTATGAAGTGGCATTTGCACTTTTAAACGGATTAAACTATAAAGACAGTAATGAAAAACTTATAAGCATAAAGTCTCAATACTATAACACTCTGTTTTCAAAAGCTGAAGTCGGTTCAACCGTTTTCTTTGGCTCATATGAACAGGATAATGACGCTGAAAACGGTAAAGAGGATATCGAATGGTTTGTACTTGATAAGGAAGGCGAAAAAATCCTCGTTGTGAGTAAATATGCTCTTGATTGTCAAATGTATAATGAAAAAAGAGAGGGTATCACTTGGGAAACATGTACAATAAGAAAATGGCTAAATAACGATTTTCTTAATGCAGCATTTAATTTTGAAGAAAAAGCAAAAATCTCTTCTGTTCCTGTATCAGCTGACAAATATTACGATTGTAACACAAATGTCGGTAACGCAACAAAAGACAAGTTATTCTTATTAAGCGTTACAGAAGTAAATAACTATTTCAGTTCTGATAGTGCAAGGCTGTGTAAACCAACGCCATATGCCGTGTCCAAAGGTGTATATATAAAAGAAGCCAACGATGCCTCCTGGTGGTGGTTGCGCTCGCCTGGCTCCTATTATCAGGATTATGCCGCCTATGTTGACAGCAACGGAGATGTCTGTAATAATGGTAGCTTTGTTTGCAATGGCCTATACGCCGTCCGCCCCGCAATGTGGATAGATATCAGTGAATAAATACCGCTTTTGGTCAGGGAAATCCGAATCCCCGTCATTCTCTGAATGAGCGCATTTATCTGACCGCCGCAAACGGCAAAAAATCGAAAATAATTATCGGAGGAGAAATATATGTCAAGAATAGCAGATGTAATCAAATATGAGGGCGACAACAGCACCTTCATATGGAAACACCCCGTTGAGGACTTCAACAGCCTCACTCAGCTCATCGTTCACGAATCGCAGGAAGCGATATTCTTCATGAACGGTCAGGCGCTCGACCTTTTCGGGCCGGGCAGATACACCCTTGAAACCCAGAATATTCCCAAAATCGGCAAGCTTCTCAACAGAACGACCGACGGCGAAACCCCGTTCCATTGCGAGGTATACTTCATCAACAAAACCGAGCAGATGTCGATAAAATGGGGCACGGACAGCAGGGTTCAGTATATTGAGCCGACCTACGGCTTCCCGATTTCAATCGGCGCATCGGGCGAAATGTCGCTCCGTGTTGAGGACAGCCGCAAGCTTCTCGTTAAGCTCGTCGGAACAGAAAAAGACCTCGGTCAGCAGAAGCTTATCGGCTTTTTCCGTGCGTTCCTGATGACAAGGGTCAAAACCTACATAGCACAGGTCATCAAGGCAAATGCAATCAATATTTTTGAAATTGACGAAAATCTGACCTCGTTTTCCGAGAACATCCACAAGCTGCTGATTCCCGATTTTGCCGATTACGGCGTTTCGCTTGAAAGATTCTTTGTTACCAACATCGTAAAGCCTGACGGCGAGCGGCAGTATGAAAAATTCAAGGAACTGCATTTCAGGCAATATGCCGATATCGCCGAAGCAAAGCTTCGTCAGCAGACAGATATTATTTACGCTCAGACCGAGGCGCAAAAGGTTGTTATCGATTCTCAGGCTCAGGCAACCAAGAGAGCGCAGGAGGGCTACACCTACGCTCAGGAGCGTGGCTTCGATGTTGCCGAAAAGGTGGCGCAGAATGAAGCTGTCGGTCAGTTCACCAATATGGGCGTCGGTCTCGGCACGATGGCGGGAGTCGGCGGTGCTGTCGGCTCGGTTGTCGGCGGTGCGGTCAACAACGCCATGGAAGCCGCTTCACAGCCCGTTCAGCCTCAGCAGGCACAGCCTGCCGACGATATGGCGGCGTTCAAGGCAAAGGTTGAAAAGCTGACAATAATGAGAGAATCGGGGCTTATTTCCGATGAGGAATTCAACAGCATGAAAGCTCAGCTTCTTTCGTCAATTCTTTAATGAGGAGGGTAAAAAACATGAAAAAGAGTTTTAAATATTATGCTATAATCTGGGCAATTCTTTTTGCGCTGTTTAATGCGGTGGCTTTCCTTTCCCCCGGTTGGACGGGCATTGAAAAATACACGGGCTCATTCTGGGTCGGATATGTTTTTATCGTGATTGCCTTTGTCGGTCAGCTCGTTTGCGCAAATATCGCTTTCAAAGCCGAAAATCTGCAAAAGCTTTTCTATAACATTCCGCTGATTTCAATCAGC
>CAYXVM010000151.1:0-4886 GCA_964468465.1 uncultured Clostridium sp. | reverse complement strand
GAAATGCGTGAAGCAATGGAAAGCGCAGGGATAACCGTTGCTTATTTCGATGTTTCGGATTTTGAAGGCTTTCTTCATATGCTGAAAATATGCACCGACATCACGGGCAAACCCGAGCTTTACGAGCAATACGGCACGGCTCAGAAGGCTGAGATTGATGCCATTCTTGAAAGAAGCAAAGCACAGCCTGCTCAAAAGGTTCTTGTTATGAAGGTTTCGGCTTCAACAATCAAGGCGAAAAACACCTCGGGAACCATGCTCGGCGGCATGCTCAAAGACTTCGGCTGTATCAATATTGCCGACAGCGACAGCTCCCTGCTTGAAAATCTCAGCATTGAGAGCATTATTCAGCAGAATCCCGAAAAAATCTTTTTCGTTCAGATGGGCGACAATGTTGACGGAACAAAGAAAAATGTTGAAAAGCTGTTCAGCGAAAATCCGCTTTGGAATGAGCTTGACGCAGTAAAAAACGGCAAGGTTTATTATATGGAAAAGGAACTTTACAACATGAAGCCGAACGCAAGATTTGCCGAGGCATACGAAAAGCTGGAGAAAATTCTTTATGAGGAATAAAAGAAATTATTTTATTCTTTTGGTAGGCGGTCTGCTGTTTTGCGTTCTGATTTCCGCCCTCAGTCTTGCTTTGGGCAACATCGTCTTTTCGGTTTCGGAGCTTTTCGGTTTTTTTCTCGGCAAAGGTGATACCGTCAGCAGAAATATCCTGCTCTATTCAAGGCTTCCGAGAACCGTCGCCTGCCTTTTTGCGGGGGCGGGGCTTTCGGCTTCGGGCGCAGTTTTGCAGAATGTGCTGGCAAACAAGCTTGCTTCGCCGAGTATTATCGGAGTTAACTCGGGCGCAGGGCTCGGCGTTACGGTCTGCTGTGCCTGCGGAGTGCTTTCGGGCATCGGGGTTTCGGTTTGTGCCTTTGCGGGAAGCCTTTTTGCGGTTTTGATAATATCTCTGTTTTCAAGCCGGATATCCGCATCTAAAACAACCGTTATTCTCGGCGGCGTTGCGCTCAACAGTATGCTCGGAGCCGCAAGTGAAGCAATAACGGTTCTGAATCCCGAAGCCGCCATGCTGACAACCGAATTTCGGGTCGGCGGCTTTTCGGCGGTTTCTTTTACGAGGCTGATTCCCTCCGCAATAATGATAGCCGCTGCTCTGCTTCTGCTTTTCACTCTTTCCAACGAGCTTGATGCCGTTTCACTCGGCGATGAGACGGCTCGGAGCATCGGGCTGTCGGTCAGGAAATACAGAATTCTGTTTCTCGTTATCTCCGCTCTGCTTGCAGGGGCGGCGGTCAGCTTTGCGGGTCTGCTCGGCTTTATCGGGCTTATCGTTCCGCATTTTGTCAGAAAGCTTGCAGGCTTCTGCCGCTTTGTACCGTTACCGGTGCAGGATTCGTCTGCCTTTGCGACCTGATATCCCGCCTCGTTTTTGCTCCGTATGAGCTTCCCGTCGGAAT
This sequence comes from uncultured Clostridium sp., assembly GCA_964468465.1. Lineage (GTDB taxonomy): Bacteria > Bacillota > Clostridia > Oscillospirales > Acutalibacteraceae > CAG-177. The sequence continues at coordinate 3,417 of CAYXVM010000151.1, read as the reverse complement.
TCTCATGGCGGTTATCGGCGGCCCTGTTTTTGTTGCGCTTTTGGTTCGCACGAGAGGAGGAAAACGCCATGCTTGAAACAATTAATCTTCATGCAGGCTACGGCAAAGAAGAAATTCTTCACGGCGCAAGCCTTAAATGCCCGAGCGAAAAAATAACAACGCTTATCGGTGCGAACGGATGCGGCAAAAGCACGCTTCTGAAAACCGTTCTCGGAATGCTCCCCGTAACGGGCGGCGAAATAATCGCCGACGGCGTTTCAACCAAACCGCTTTCCCCCACGGAGTCTGCAAAAAAGATTGCCTATGTTGCGCAGGGAAAAAATATTCCCGACATAACCGTCGGCAGGATGGTACTTCACGGCCGATTCCCCTATCTCTCATATCCGAGAAGATACGGCAAAGCCGACTTTGAAGCGGCACGGAACGCAATGGAACAGATGGGGATATCGCAGCTTGCAGACAAGCTTATGAGCGAGCTTTCGGGCGGTATGCGCCAAAAGGTTTATATCGCAATGGCTCTCTGCCAGCAGGCTGATATCATTCTCATGGACGAGCCGACAACCTATCTTGATATCGGTCAGCAGTTAAAGCTTGCCGACTCCGTCAGGCAGCTTGCCGAGAGCGGCAAAACCGTTTTGCTTGTCCTGCACGATATTCTGCTTGCTCTTAAAATATCCGACCGAATCGCCGTTATGGAAAACGGCGTTATTTCACAGACGGGAACGCCTGACGAAATACTTGCCTCGGATATCCTGAGCAAAATATACGGCGTTGGCGTTAAAACGCTTGATACCCCCGGCGGCACGGAATATTATTATAAACGAAGCCTTTTATAATTTTAAACAGCTAACAAAAAACAGATTACGGGTTAATCCTTTCGGAAAAGCCTGTAATCTGTTTTGTTTTCTTATTTGTTCCGAACCCGAGGGAATCGGAAGTCTTTTAAAGTTAAGCTATTAGTTATCCTTCTTTGTCTTTATAACTGCAACCGTGCCTGCTGCAAGAGCAAGGAGAGCAACTGCGGGAACAAGAACGCTGCTGCCGGTTGAGGGGATTACGGTGTCAACAACTGCGGGCTTCTTGGTTGTTGCTGCTGCTGTGGGAGCCTTTGTTGTGCCGTCGTCAATAGCGGTTGTGCTTCCACCGTCAACAGGTGTATCGTCAGCAAGAGTTGTACCTGCGGTAGTAGATACTTTTTCGGTTGTTGATTCAGCTGCTTTAGTTGTTGTGGTTGTGGTGTCATCAGCAGCTTTTGTGGTTGTGGTGTTATCAGCAGCTTTTGTGGTTGTGGTTGTTGTGGGATCTGTTACTCCCCAATCACCTAAATTAAATTCGGGTGTTGTCGATGTGTCTGTCGGCTCAGCAAAAGCCGATACTGCAAATGTGCAAATAGCGATTGCCGCAAAGATTACGGCAAGGAGCAAAGAAACTGTCTTTTTCATTTTAATTACCATCCTTTTAATTAATTTAGACCTGAAGGTCACTTTGCCATACATTCTTATTTTACACAATCAGACTCTCTTTGTCAAGAGAATAATTTTCCCAATTCGCACTCAGAAAGCAAAAAATTGCTTAATATTATCTGTTTTATCGGAATTTAAGAGAAACTGCGTGTAAAAATATTGTTACGGAAACCGTTCTGCGGCTTCCGATTAACGAAAGGAGCTTTTGACATGCCCTTCAGATTTCAAAAGAGCAAAAAGCCCAAGTCTCAGTGGCATTTTGACGGAAAAGACGAGCCGCACGGCTACGAAGTGAACGATGAAGAAATTCACACCGATGTTCTCGGCAGCTACACCGGCACGCCCTATGACGGAATCCGCCCTGTTCAGGACGCCGACGACCTTTAAGGTTCAGCCGACAAAATGCTGCTTGGCGGAGCGCACTGTGCCTGTGCGCTCCGCCGCTGCACTACCATCTTTTTTCCCCCTGCCTGCATTCTTTCCCCAAAGAATGCAGGCTATATAAAACTCCGCTTCGTCGGAGCAAACGCTCCGAGACCCCATTCCATCCGAATTTTTAAGGCAAGGCATTACCGCCTTCTGCGGAATTTTTAACTGATTAAAGCTCAGTGGATGAGATTACCGATGAATCGCTGATTGAAAAGGCAACAACCTTTTCGCCCGAAACGGTATAGAGCGTTCCGCCGATGCAGGTTCCTCTGACGGCGGCGTCGCCGACATAGGGCTCGTAATCGAAATGTTTGTATTTGCCCGCTTCTTCTATTCCGTTTTCGGTAATCTTATAGAGAACATACGCCGAGGTCTGAAGCTCAGGCCCGTCCTCATTCCTGTGAATTTCAACAATGGGGAAGCCGAAAAGCTTGCCGTCCGCTGAGAAAATCACACATCTGCCGTCGCCCTCCAAGGGCAGGAGATACTCTCCGTCATTGTATTCAACCGATGAAACCGCTTTCGGGCTGTCGGGATTGCTGACATCAAACAAAGTGAGCTTAACCGAATTGTTTCCGCCGTCATTATTCTTAAATCCCGAAACGGTCAGAATCATCGAATCCGAAACCGCATAGAACTCGCCTGTAAAGCCGTTCGTTTCAATGGTGCCCGCAACCTTGGGCTTTGAATAGTCGGAAAAGTCGATAATCATTGTCTTTTCGCTGCTTTTGCCCGATACAATATATCCCTTACTGCCGATAAATTTGATATTTTTAACAGTTTCACCCGGGAAAATGCCTTTCAGTCCGCTGACAAACTCCATTTTTTCGTTGAGAACATAAATATTGGTTGCTCCCTTAACGGAGGTTGCCGCTCTGAGATAACCGTTGCTCTCGTCAAACGATATTCCGCCGCAGAGTGCGCCCTGAACGGTGTAAGAACCGACAAACGAAATTGTTGAATTATTGACCGAGAAGCGGTAAATCTCCGTCTTGCTCTCACGGACGCCATTTTCATCGGCGTCAACCGAAACAAAGCCTCTCGTTACCGCAATTGAATTTGCCGAATAGCTGATATCCGTTCCGCCGCCGAGAATTGCAAATCTTCCGACCTTTGCTTCAAAATCGGAAATATCCGTAACGGTAATGAAAAGATAGGTCGCTGTCGGATCGTTGACGGTATATATAATCTCATCTGTGCTGAGTCTTACCTCAGAGCCGTTGACGCTGAACGCGGGGATAAGCTCGCTCTCGGATGAATCTGATTTTATCGATTTTGCAGTTGAGATGCAAAGTCCGCTTCCGTGGAAGCTTGAAGAAACATAACTGCCGTCCTGAACATGCTCACGAAGCTTAACGGGCGAATTCGGGTCGGAGATATCAAAGAAAAGTGCAACCGTTGAGTCTCCTGCCGCCGAACCGTTTTCTGCATAGCTGTATCGGCTCATGAGGGCAACAAGAATATTGTCCTTAACATGGATTTCAAGGCATTCGCTGACCTGCGAGCCGTTCTCCCTGTCGGAAAG
>CAYXVM010000150.1:0-4952 GCA_964468465.1 uncultured Clostridium sp. | reverse complement strand
TGTCAAAGAGAAAAATGCCCGAATGTGCGTGAGATATTGTATTTCAGACATATTCCATTGCTGTTAAAAAACTATAGCAAAAAACAGGCGTGTATCAAATTTGCAAATTGCAGATTTAATACACGCCTTTGTGTTTCTAATTATTATTTTACTCATTCCAAACAGTCTGGAAATGATTTCTGATAAAAATGCTCATCGGGTTTTCGGGATCATTTTTAAGGTTATACTTTATAATTGTTTGCCGCATATCATCAAGCACAAAACTCATTTCTTTTTCCGAAACGGAATCATAAGGCTTGATTCTGAACAGCCCTTTTTCTTTATACTCCGAAAACTTCAAATAAACATCTTCAATTTCGACGCATCTGTCGGGTTTTATCGGGTTTTCGCATGTATACGCACAGTTGATTCCGGTCGGATTATTCAAATTCCCGACATTGCCGCACTCATACAAAAATCCTCTTTCGCCTTTATAGATATCGGCAAAACAGTTTTCGTAATACTCGCTGTAAACAACGGTTCCGTCTTTGTCAAAGCCGTACGGATAGAAGCTGAACGGCTTCGGAACAGGCTTAACGGCATAAAGCAAAGCAACAACGGGATTGCTTGCAAAATAAAGATACGGTTTGCCGTGCTCCGAAAGAAAGGGCTTGAGTTCGCTGAGCCCTCCCACCGAGCTGCCGTGATATAAAATCATATATTATCCTTTCATTCAAACAGCGGCGTTGAAAAATACCTTTCAGCCGTATCGGGCAGAACGGTTACAACGGTTTTGCCTTTGCCGAGCTTTTTCGCAAGCCTTAAAGCCGCCGCAACATTCGTTCCGCTGCTGATGCCGCACATGATTCCTTCCTTTGAAGCAAGATCCCTTGATGTCTGAAGCGCTTCATCGTCTTTGACAATGCAGACATCGTCAAAAATATCGCAGTTGAGAATTTCGGGGATAATTCCGTCGCCTATTCCCATCTGAACATGAGTGCCAATTGAGCCGCCCGAAAGAATGGCGGCGTTTTCAGGCTCAACCGCCCAGATTGTCATGTCAGGATTTTTCTCTTTTAGAACTTCTCCGATACCCGTTATCGTTCCGCCCGTGCCGATGCCCGAGCAAAAGCCGTGAATCGGAGCGTTCACCTGCTCAAGGATTTCCCTTGCCGTTTGCGAACGCTGAACTGCGGGATTTGCGGGATTTTCAAACTGCTGAGGCACAAAAACATTCGGATTTTCCGCTTTCATCTTCATGGCGATTTCAAGGCATTCCTCAATGCACGCCCCGATGTTGCCCGCATCGTGAACAAGAATTATTTCCGCTCCGTAATGGCGAACGAGCTTTCTCCTCTCCTCGCTGACGGAATCGGGCATGATAATTTTAACCTTATATCCCCTCACCGCTCCGACAAGAGCAAGGCCGATGCCCTGATTGCCGCTTGTCGGCTCAACGATGACGGTATCCGAATTAATAAGCCCTTTTTTTTCGGCGTCAAGAATCATGTTGAACGCCGTGCGTGTTTTAATCGAGCCGCCGACATTAAGACCCTCAAATTTAACAAGAACCTCTGCGTCATCGGCTCCCGTCATATGCTGAAGTCTGATAACAGGCGTGTTGCCCATCGCCTCAAGAATATTGCTGCATACCATAAATAACCTTCTCAAATCAATATTTCAAACAAAATTAAAGCTATTATATCATATGAATATAAATATTTCAATGACATTAACCAGCATATTCAAATTTTTTGCAGAAAAATGTTGAAGAACAGAAACCTTATAATCCGCAAGAATTATTTCAAATCTGCAACCGAAAAACCGTTCAGAGTCATGAGCTCATCATGAGACGGATATTTACCGTATGTATCGGCTTTTCGATTTATGATATGCCGTCTATGTCTTTATCCGCTTGTCTTTGATTACCTTTTTAACATATATTACCGATGCGACCGTAAATAACAGGCTTATTAAGGTACAAAGCTGTTGAGCATAAATATGTAAGCCGAAAACCGTGTTGTTGCTTTTTTGAACCAATGTTACCAACGGGCTTAAACAGACGGTTGTTAAAAAGCCCGCCAATCCCGAAACTGCCTGTGTTATTGCCAGAGAATCGCTTCTTTTTTCAGGTGCGACATAATCAAAAATCAAATTGATAAGAGCGCTGTTTATGCCGCCCATCGCCACACCGTAAAAAAAATAATACAGTGCGAACATTACCGCTCCGTTCGACGGCACGGCAAAAAGTGCGCAAAGCTGGGCTAAGCCTAAAAATATAAGGCATTTTTCTGTCATTGCCGCAAAGGACTTTCTGTCGGCGTATTTACCCCAAAGTCCCGAAACAAGTATTCGTGATATATTTCCGGATATAACCAATACCGAAACGGTTTTTAGACTTAACCCCAATTCATTGATCTGGTAAGTTCCGTAAAAGGGCACGGAAGCAAAATTTGAAATATTGTAAAGAACAAAAATGCCCGTAATCTTAATAACGGTTTTGTTGTTAACAAGCTCTCTGACCCCGTCAAGAAAATCCCCGTTTTTGCTGTCGGGAGTATCTTTTTCCACGGTAAATATCATTGTGAGAGTATGGAGCAGCATAAGGACAGAAATCACTACGGCAGAAAGGATAAATGCCGTCCTTATTTCCCCGGATTCCGCAAATCGGTCGATTAACGCACCCATAAGAAAAGAAAAAATCATACCGCAGACAAGCGAGACAATTTCTTTGTTTGCGGTAAAAGCTCCACGACTGCCATCGTCAACCAAAGACATCAGCCAATTGATTTTCTTGGGATGTGCAAAATTATAAATGAGATAAGCCGCACATATCAGCACAACAAACAGCACAATTTTTATCTGCTTTTTCGCACCTGTCAGAGGAATAACATAAAGCAGCATAAAAAAAGTCTGATTAATAACGCTTAAAGCAACTACAAGCCTTTTGACCCTTGCTCTTCTTACGGACAGGGATAAAAGCTGAAACAGACAGCCGAGCGAAATCACCGAGGAAAGTATTCCCGTAAGGCTATCCGATACGCCAAGCTCTTTTGTGATTGTTGCCAAAAATGAACCTGTGACGAGAATTGAAATCAGATATTCCAAAGCCGCCTCAAATATATACATTAAGCGGCTTCTTTTTAATAAAACCGAATCGTTATTTAACATAAAAACTTCTTTCATTCACGGCGAAAATAATATCCGCTTTAAAATGTCAAATTTATTAATCAACAAAAAATGTTATCTATGCTATTCTGTTTCTTTGATTAAAATACATGTATTGGGTTTCATTTCAAAAATCAGCTCATCAGTCGTCCCGATCAGCTCCGAATTATGCTCACCGTCAAGAAGATAAATTTCATATTTTCCGCTTTTTGAAAAATCAATACTTACCGTCTTATCCTCTGCATTGTCATTATCCGTATAATATGTGATAACCGTCAGAGTTTTATTGCTGCCGTCAATTCCGCAAAGGGTATAAATATCTTCAACTTCCGTGGTGCAGCTTATCTCGGCTTGCATATCGTAGAACATACCGTACCACTTAAACGGATAATAACCCTTTAAAGGTTCATAGGTATATAAATCGAACAATCCGCAGAAGGCTGAGTATCTTGTGTCATAATACATAAGCATGTCTATTGATGAGTGCTGTGCCGCCGACATACATGCCATTGTAAAAGCGGCGCCTTTCATGCCTGTAATTGTTTTTATGGAATAAATGAATTCTTCTTCCCAGCCCTTAATATAGTTCCATTCATTTAAAATACTTTCCGAGCTTTTATACCCGTTATCATTAAGCAGTTTTCTTATTCGCTCCGCTTTATCGGTAAGCTGCCCGGGCTCCGTGCAGTATATGTGCCATGAAAAGAAGTCTATCGGAACATTTCTTTTTTTCATTTCATTTATAAACTCTGCAGCCCACTTTTCATTCCAGGCTAACGCAGGTCCGCCTATTTTAAGCTCGGGAAAACAAGCCTTTAAATGCTGTGCGGCAGTTTCGTAAAAATCAAAGAACAGGCTTTGTGTGCCTCCCCAGGTGCGTTTATTTGTGCTGTCATCAGGGTCAAGGTCGGGTTCGTTCCAGATTTCCCAATATTGAATATTCAGATTAAAACCGTCAGCCCAGCCGTAATTATAATGACGGATAATATGTTCACAAATAACAGCCCATTTTTTAAAGTCCTTGGGAGGTATTGTTCCGTGCTTTTTTATCTGGTGTTCTATGGACTGACCCAGTCTGAAAAAGGTCTCGGTCCCTGCGTCAAGGGTTCTTGAAATTGATTCGTCCGTGCAGGCAAAATCATAGGAATCCGGATTTTCCGGATCGGCGTCAAAATTCGGAAATATGGCTGTTATATCGTGTGCGTACGGGCCGCCGTATATCGAGCCGCACAGATTGGAATCATGGTTTCTTGAATAGGGTATCCTTGCCGCTTTATAATCTGCAAAGTTGCTTCTGAACTGGTCTGTGGCGTGTCTTTTATGCCACGGACCGCCGTTTGTGGCATTTAACGGTTTGAATTTGCTGCCGGTTTTTGATAAATCGAATTTTAAGGTTTCCATAGTGCTTTCCTTTTCTGACTGTTATTTCATAACAAAAATTAATGCCATTATATCATATGAAAATCAATATTTCAACGACATAATCAGAGTTTTATTTTGAATAAGCAGAGTTTTTATTTTGAATTATTGTCTATCGTTTGATTTTGCATTATTTAGTTGACACGGCTAAAAAAGAACGATATAATATAAATAAACATTTATTTAATATTGTTGTTACAGGAGAAAGAAGTGAAGCAATTGCGAACCGTAAACGAAGAAAACCGCAGGGCTAAGAAAACCGAAATCATGGAAAAATGTTTCGATTGCTATGCGGAGAGCGGGCTTGCAGGGGTCGGAATCAAAGCTGTTGCGGAAGCCTGCGGATGCAATGTTGCAAGCCTTTATCAGTATTTTGAAAATCTGGA
>CAYXVM010000149.1:0-5056 GCA_964468465.1 uncultured Clostridium sp. | reverse complement strand
GTTCCAATGGTTTATGTATGAATCGGGAACATTGCTGTGGGGAGTAGCGATTATAGCCTCCGTTCCGCCTTGCTCGGCAATTTCGGCTAATTTTACGGTTTCCTCCAGGCTGAAAGAACCGTCGTCAACTCCGTATAAAATGTGGCAATGAATGTCGATCATTTCAATCCTCCGAACAATTCTTCCAAAAATTATTCATTGTATATTATATTCTCTTTTTAGGCAAAAATCAACATAAATATAACCTATATTAATATTTTAAGTAAGTAAAATTATGGAGATTTTGCCGTGATTTGCTTTTTATTGCAATAATGCAAAAAACTCCGCCGTTGCAGAAACTGCTCACGGCGGAGTTCAATGAATCGTTTTCTTTTATTTTTTCTTTGCCTTTGGAATTATCAGGCATCCCGCGATAACGGCAACCGCCGCAACAACCGCAACAATGACCCATATCATCGATGAACTGCCCGTGTCGGGAGACGCCGTATACAAAACCGCTTCATCGGCGGCAAAGGCATAAATCGCCGCAGTCACAACTCCGAGAACCATAACCGCGCAAAGGAATATTGCAACTATTCTGACAAAAAGGCTGCGACCTTTCATTATTTTCACTCTCCTACTTTAATTAAATCTTTCATTGCCGCTCCGAGCAGGTCAGCCCTGTTTTCGGCGTCAGCCCTCGTCTTGCCGCAGCCGGTAATATAAACCTTGATTTTCGGCTCCGTTCCCGACGGACGGACTATTGCAAAATTGCCTTCGGGCAGAGAATAAGCCAAAACATTGGATTTCGGAAGCTCGATGGCGGTTTTTGCCCCCGTTTCGGTGTCGGTTACCGTGCTTGCTTCAAAATCATGGACTTTCAGCACTTTAAGACCCGCAAGCTCCTTGGGCGGATTTTCTCTTGTCTGAGCCATGATTTCTGCCATCCTGACCATACCGCTTGCGCCCTCAAACGCAAAGTTATAAAGCTTGTTGACATAATTGCCGAACTCGTCGTAAATTCCGTTGAGAACATCAACGAGGGTTTTGCCCTTGCTCTTATAATAAGCCGCCATTTCGCAGATCATCAGCGAAGCGGCAACGGCGTCCTTATCTCTCGCATGAGTGCCGATAAGATAGCCGTAGCTCTCCTCAAAGCCCATAACAAAGCGGTTTCCCTCGCCTTTCTTTTCAAGCTTCGAGATGAACTCGCCGACATATTTAAAGCCCGTGAGCACATCAACCACCTTGCAGCCGTATTTCCCGGCAACAAGATTGATAAGCGGAGTTGAAACAAAGGATTTTGTCATCAACGGATTTTCGGGCAGAGTTCCTTTTTCTTTTCTTGCGGAAAGCATATATTCGGCAAGCAGAACGCCGACATCGTTGCCCGAGAGCAGCACATATTCGCCGCCCGTCAGAACGGCAATGCCCACTCTGTCGCAGTCGGGGTCGGTCGCAAGAAGCAAATCCGCCTTATCCGTCTTTGTCATTTCGATTGCGCATTCAAAAACCTGCTTGATTTCGGGGTTGGGATAAGGGCAGGTCGGGAAAGTGCCGTCGGGCATTTCCTGCTGAGGAACAACCTCAACATTCTTGAAGCCCGCTCTTGAAAGAACCGTTCTGACCGGGATATTTCCCGTGCCGTTGAGCGGAGAATAGATAACTTTAAGGTCGCTCTCCCTGCTGACTTCGGGATTTATCGGGCGCTGCATAACGAGCGAATAAAATTCTTCAACAAGGTCGTCTGAAATATATTCGATAAGCCCCTTTTCAAGACCCTCATCAAACGGAATACGCTTGATATCCTTGAACATATCTACCTTCTGAATGAATGAATAGGTCTCGAGCGCCGCTTCGTCAGTCATCTGATAGCCTGCGGGGTCATAGCACTTGTAGCCGTTATATTTTGACGGATTGTGGCTTGCCGTGATAACGATACCGCTCTGACATTTAAGGCGCATAACTGCAAATGAAAGCAGAGGCGTGGGCATAAGGCGCGGAAAAATATAAGCCTTAATTCCGTTCGCCGCAAGCACCTCGGCGCACTGCTTTGAGAATACATCCGAATTGATTCTTGAATCGTAGCCGATTGCAACGCTTGCGCTGTCATATTTGCTGTTAAGGCAGTCCGCAAGCCCCTGAGTTGCCTGGCAGACCGTGTAGGTGTTCATTCTGTTCGTTCCCGCTCCGAGAACGCCTCTCAGACCCGCCGTTCCGAATTCAAGATTTCTGTAAAATCTGTCAAGAATTTCTTCTTCGTTGCCTTTTATCGAAAGGAGCTCTTTTTGAATTTCGGCATTATCAGCCGTTTTTTCAAGCCAAAGCTCATAGAGCTTGTTAACATCATTCATTGCTGTCTCCCTTTCTGTGTTTTTATCACTTTTGCATTTTTATCCATTTTACATTTATTATATTACCCGTTTTTTAATCCGTTGTCAATCTTTTGCAAACATTCTCTATATAATAAATAGCTTTTTCATATTATTTATTCTTCAACCGTTGACTGAGACGCCAATATTTGCTATAATTTTTAAATCAGCAATTTTACTATAACATTTTATTGTTTTTACGGAGGATTGCTTTATGAACGGCATTCAGTTGACTTTAACCAAAATTGTATCTCTTGTTATGGCTCTTATTCTCATTCCGTTTTCGCTCCTCACCCGCGGAATCGATTTGATTTCGGCAGATGAACGCACGGATCGCTCAAAAACCAATATTGTCGGCGTGGGCGCATATTTCCGCTCACAGGGAATAACGACCGACGGCGCAACTCTTTATTTTTCTTCAAAGACAACATTAATCCGAACCGAAAGCAACGCAAGAACTCTTATAAACGCAAACTATTCCGCAATTCCCGATGAGCTTTCGGATAATTACGGCATAGCCCACATCGGCGGTCTCAGCTTCTATAACGGCAAAATCTATGCAGGTCTTGAGGACAGCAAGGTCTGGGACTATCCCATTGTCGGCGTTTACGATGCCGAGACTCTTGAGCTGACAGATTATTACATCATGGATTCCGAGGTTATCACAAGAGGTATGCCCTGGGTCTGCGTCAACCCCGAAAACGGATATCTTTACTGCACGGATCACTCGAAGAATCCGACAAAGCTTCTTGTCTATGACGCAGAAAACGGCATGAGCTTTGTTGAAGAAGTTCCTCTTTCGGAATCGGTTTATTCAATTCAGGGCGCAGAATTCTACGGCGGAGTTCTTTACGCCGCAACGAATGACGACACTCAGGCTATCTACAAAATCAATCCCGCAACGGGAGAGGTTGAGAAACTGCTTGACCGCAATCTCACCCGATTCAGCGAGGGCGAGGGAATGACGGTTATGATTAAGAACGGCGCACCCGTTATTGTCGCAATGGATATGGGTCCGCTTTTCATAAACGCTTTTGTCCGTGAATACAATTTCAAATAAATAATTATTTATCTTGGAGGAGAAGCTAAAATGAAAAACAAAGCGCTGACCATCGCCGTTTCGGCGGTTGCGGCCGCAATCGTGTGCGTGGTTGCGGTTATTGCCGTTAAAATAAGCGGTCAGAACAACCCTGCAATCGTTCCGTCGGAAAGCGATTATTCCGACAGCGAAATCACATCTTATTACGGGGAATATACCGAGAATACGGACATTTTCCCGAGCTTCGGTTTCTCTGAGCAGTCCGAAGCTTCAACCTCTGCGCCTTTCTCATTCCCGTCTCAGACTCAGCAGATCACTCTGCCCTCAACCTCCTTGGAGCAAGTTCTGACCTCTGCCGCTTCAACGGTCAGTCAGATTGCTACTCAGGCGGTTACGGCGGTAACCGGCGCATTTTCAGAGGTTTTCAAAATGCCGAAAGCCCCGAAATACATTCCGCCCGAGACCAATATTGATATTTCAAAAATCAACCTTGCTTCATACAGATATGACCCCGAGGGCAACTATTATTATACCGACGACAAGGCCTGCTGGCAGAAGGACTTCGGCTTCAACGAGGTCTACGATAAGCTTGCGCCTATATCGATAATGTATTATGACACCGTCAGAACCACCTTCGCTTACGGCGGCAAAGAATGGCTCATTCAGATGTGGAAGGGTCAGTACGGCATGTGCTTTGTCGGCGGCGAGGTCGGAATTTACACAAGAAAACCCGGCAGCAGCGGCACTCACTATGCCTGCGCTGATAAGGAAGATTGGCTCAACATGGAAATGGCGTTCGTCTGGGACGAAAACGCCGACGGAAACTATGTTACAATATTCACCCGTCCTTACACAAAATATTGGTGGTGCACGGGCTTCGTTGTCGGCTTCCCGAACGGAAATCTCAGAAACACTCTGACCGAGTTCAGACTCATAACTCATATCACCTTCAAGGACGCAGAAATGGCAAGTGCTTTCTGCAATGCCTTTGAATCAAGGGGCTTCAGGCGTGTTTCAAAGCTTGACAACGATGTTCCCGACACCTTTGTTCAGCTCGGTGCGGATGTTGCACTTGTCTGGCAGTCAATAGAAGACTAAGGTAATAATCATAGTTACCCTAACAAAAGCGGTGTAATTAATTTTGGAAAAACTCATTGATTTGCATACTCATTCAATAATGTCCGACGGCTCAATGACCCCTGCCGAGGTTGTCCGTGAGGCAAAAAAGGCGGGGCTTGCGGCAATCGCACTCTCAGACCATGACACGGTTGACGGAGTGCGTGAAGCCGTCGCCGAGGGCAAAAAAATCGGCGTTGAGGTTATCCCCGCCATTGAATTTTCGGTAATTTCAAAAACCGAGACCCACATTCTCGGCTATTTCATCGATATTGACAGCCCCCTGCTGAGCGACGCTCTCAAGAGCATCATCGACACCCGCAGGGAGCGCAACGAAATAACCTGCCTAAAGCTTAACGAGCTCGGCTTTGATGTCACCGTGGAGGATGCTCTCGCAATTGCGCCCAACGGCTTTATCGGCAGGGCGCATTTTGCCCGTCTGCTCATGGATAAGGGCTACACTTCAAGCGTCAAGGAGGGCTTCGACCTCTATCTTGAAAACGGAAAGTATGCCTACTGCGGCAAGCAGAGCATGACCGACGAGGAAGCC
>CAYXVM010000148.1:0-5097 GCA_964468465.1 uncultured Clostridium sp. | reverse complement strand
ACAGCGTTGAAAACTGGAACAAAACCCACCGTTTTGCGGGCAGACTTTGGGTCTTGGGTGGAGTTCTTCTCGCCGTGATTTGGCGTATAATAGCAAATTTTATTATCTTTTCGGCATTTCTTGCGGCGCTGGTTGCCGCTCCCATGATTTATTCTTTCGCATATTATAAAAAACACATTGAAGAAAAAAACTGACGAGGTGAAGGCTAATGCTGACAATCAAAAATCTGACCAAAAAGTACGGCGATAAGGTTGCCGTTGACAATCTTTCGCTTGAAATTGCGCCTGGAGAAATTTACGGCTTCATCGGCCACAACGGCGCAGGCAAAACAACAACCATCAAGGCGTGCTGCGGCATAATCGGCTTTGATGAAGGCGAAATCCTCATTGACGGGGTTTCAATCAAGGATAAGCCGCTTGAATGCAAAAAGAAAATGGCTTATATTCCCGACAATCCCGATATCTACGACTTCCTTTCGGGAATCAAATATCTCAATTTCATTGCCGATATCTACGGCATTCCCAAGGAAGAAAGAGAACAAAAAATCAGAAAATACGCCGATATGTTTGAAATAACCGATTCTCTCGGCGAAACGGTAAGCTCCTATTCCCACGGAATGAAGCAAAAGCTTGTTATCATTTCCGCTCTCATTCATTCGCCCAAGCTTATGATACTTGACGAGCCGTTTGTCGGCCTTGACCCCAAGGCGGCGCACACTCTCAAGGGCCTCATGGCGGAGCTTTGCTCTCAGGGCGGCGCAATCTTCTTTTCGACCCATGTTCTCGAGGTTGCCGAAAAACTCTGCGACAAAATCGCAATAATCAAAAGCGGCAAGCTCGTTGTAAGCGGCAAAACCGCCGATGTTGTCGGCGACGATTCGCTTGAGGATGTGTTCCTTGAATTGGAGGAAGAAAATGTTTAAATCTATTCTGAAAGTCAACCTTCTTTCGCTGTTCTATTCCATATTCAACGGCAAAAAAGGCGGCGGCAAAAACAAAAAGCGCAGTAAAGCGGTTAAAATTCTGATTGCCGTTTTTGCAGTCTATATTGTAGGAGTTCTCATGATTTCGGTCGGCGCAATGTTTTCAACTCTTGCCTCGGGCTTGAACGCCGCCGGAATGAATTGGCTTTATTTTTCCGTAACTTCAATTTTCATTTTCCTGCTGACCTTTATCGGCAGCGTTTTCACAACTCAGAATCTTATTTTCAATGCAAAGGATAACGAGCTTCTGCTCGGAATGCCGATTCCGCCGTTTTATATTCTTGCAAGCCGTGTTATGCTGCTTTTCATTCTGAATCTGATTTACGGCGTTCTGATGGCAGTTCCCGCAATAATCGTTTACTTCTTCTATGCCCCGTTTTCGGCGGCAACCCTGCTTTTATTCATAGTGGCGTCTCTGCTCATCGTTATCTTTTCTTCGGCGGTCACAAGCTTTCTCGGCTGGCTCATCGCCCTGATAAGCTCCCGATTCAGAAATAAAAATATCATTCAGATTATTCTGAGCCTTTTCCTTTTCGCGGCATATATGGTCTTTGCCACCAACATTCAGGCCTATATGCAAAAGCTTATCGTTAACGGCGAAGCGATTGCACAGGCCATTCGCAAAGCCATGCCGCCCTTTTATTATTTCGGCTTAGTCTGCGCCGAACACAAAGCGTGGGCATTTGCGGCGCTCGCCGCCGTGAGCATCATTCCGTTTCTGCTCGCCTGCCTGCTTCTTTCAAAAAGCTTTTTCACAATTACTGCCGCCAAAAAGACCGCCGCAAAGAAAAAATATGTTGAAAAAGAGCTTAAAACAAGCTCCGTGCGCTCCGCTCTGCTCAGAAAGGAATTCGGAAGATTCTTTTCTCTGCCGATTTATGTTCTCAACAGTGCAACGGGCTGTATCATGCACGTTATTCTTTCGGTTACGGTGGTCGTTAAGGGCAAGGAGCTTATTGCAAGCTTCGCCGAAATGGGAGAAATCGATGTTGCAAAATATCTGCCCGTAATAATCAGCCTTGTTATGGGGCTTTGTTCGTCAATGGTCAATCTGAGTTCGGCTTCAACCTCGCTTGAAGGAACCAGAATCAACCTTATCCGTTCGATGCCGATTAACTCCGACGATTTCTTCTTTGCGAAATATGTTTCAAACTATATCGTCGGTCTGCCGACTCTCATATTAGGTTCGCTCGCAATCTGCATCACCTTGGGCGTCTCGGCTTCGGTCACGGCTCTCGTTATCGTCACGCTTCTTCTTTTCTTCGCCATGACCGTTTTCGTCAACTTAATCGCAAATATTTGTCTGCCGAGGTTTACATGGAACAGCGAAGCTGTTATAATAAAGCAGGGCGGAAGCGTTCTTGCCAGTATGCTCGGCGATCTTGCCGCAACCGTGACGGTATTTGCGCCGTTCTTCCTGCTCTCAAAATATATTTCTGCAGAAATTTATCTGCTCTGCGCTTCGGCACTGAGTGCGGCGCTGTGCCTTGTCTTTTTCAGGGTTGTCAAGACCTTCGGAAAGACAAAATTCGAGCAGATGAATGCATAATGTGATGGTAATAATCGCCGTTACCCAAAGGAGAATTTGACATGATTTATGACAAAATTGAAAATCTGAAGCTTTATTACTCATTGAATCCGCATTTTGAGCAAATTGCCGATTTCATTGCAAACAATAACCTTGCCGCCATGGAATGCGGAAGCTATGAGGTTGCTCCCGGAGTTAAGGCGGGAATTTCGGAATATGAACCCGGAAGCGGCTCGGATTTTGAGGCTCACCGTGAATATCACGATTTGCAGTATGCCGTTTCGGGCGAAGAAACAATTGAGGTTATTCCCACGGAATTTGCGGAAAATTCAAAGGGCTACACTCCTGACATTGAATTTTTCACCTCTCAAAAATGCGAAAGCACAAAAGTTTCGCTCGTTCAGGGAACCTTTGCATTTCTTGCTCCGGGCGACGCTCACAAACCCTGCGTTAAGCTCGGAAGCGACAAAATAAAGAAAGTTGTTTTCAAAATCAAAATCTGACGGTTTCAAGCGTCATCTGCTAAGAAAATAGCAGGTGACGCTTTGTTTATAATAAGGAATCACATAGAGAGCAGGCAGAATTCCGGCGCAGAGCAGAAGCCACGGAGCAAAGCCGAGCTTAAAGAAAAATATCTCTCCCACCCTGCCCTCTGTTCTCTTTATGCTCTCTCTGAGCGCATCGGCAATGCCGAAATCCTTGTAGCAGGCAAGATAAAACATAGCCTTTGAATATCTTTGAACGAACACAGCATAAAAAGCAAGCCCCGCAAAGGCAAGAACCGCAATTCCCGAGATAAAGGCGTAAGAAGCCCTTAAACTGAGCGCTTCTCTGCTTCCACGAAGTGCAAGCATAACCGCTCCCGCAATCGGAATTGCCTCAAAAACAACAAGCCAAAAAATTTTTAATAAAAAAAGACAAACGCTCATTCCGCAAGCCTTTGCCGCTCCGATAAAGCCGATATCGGGGTTTACGGCGTGGTTTATCCCTCTTGCCAGCATCAGCAGTCTGATTTGCAAAAGCAGGCGCAGAGGGCTGACGGCGGCAACAAACGCAACAAGCGAAACGGCGGCGAAAATCAGCAGATATTCTCTTTTCAGGTGCAGGGGAAGCCTGTTCAGCGCGGCATTGAAGAACGAAAAAAACAGAACAAGGGTGATTATCACCGCAACAATCGGAACAACCCTTATCTGCGACCCGGTCAGCGCCGCCCTTGCCGAAAGCTTGATTCTTGAACTCAAATTTCATCACCCGCAAAAAAAATAATCGGAAGGCGTTAACCTCCCGATTATTTTCTGTTTATATTGGGTTAATATTCAGACGGCGGCTCTGATTTTGTCGAGGAAAGCGAAAACCTTATCGGTTATCGGCTCAACATATTTAACGAATCCGTCGTGGAAAGAGCTGCCTGGCTCAACCGTCGGAGCGGAAACTCCCTGAGCAAAATTGCCCATGGGAATAACCCTGGCGTTCGGCTTGTCATTCTGAAGAAACTGCGGATAATTCGGGTTGCTCCAGACATTGCAGCTCTCGTCGGAATAAACGAACCAATCATACATAGCCTTGATGCCATCGTGAGCGTTTGAATGAAGCATTCCTTTGATAAACCATGTGTTTTCGGGCAGGATGCAGGTTGATGCGTCAATTCTGCCGTCGGGCGAAATGTGATTATGGCCGCAGTCAACCTTTTGAACATAGCCCTCGCCGAGAGTGCCGTCAATCGGAGCGGCGGTTGCTCCCGCAGAAGCATATTTGACATCAACTATCGAATCGCTGTCGCTGTTCATGGATTCAACAAGCGGAGTTCTCTGAACATCATAGCCTGCAACAATCATAACACGAACGCCGCTTTCAACTGCTCCGTTCAGTATCTCGTCGGCTCTTGCCTGAACCCGGTAATGATAATAGTCAGCTCTTTCGATAATTCCCGCCTGCGTTTCGGGGTCAAGGTTGATTGCCTTTGCCTGCTCGTATGTTTCATCGGGAGTTAACGCCCAAAGGCCGAGCATCGTGCCGAAAACGGGAGTCAGAAGCTCGTCAAACACCTTTGTTTCAAGCTTTTCGAGAAGCTTGTCTCCAAGCGAGATAACGGCATCAACCGTGCCGCTGTAATAAAGGAAATTGAAAAGGAACCAAAGAGCCGTACTTTCTGCGTCGGAGGGCGGGAAAGCGTCTGTTCCGTAGTCGAGCAGAGCCTTTGAATCAAGCTTCAGCTTTCTGCAAAGCACATCGCCCGCATCCGCCGTTCCGAGAATCGGACAGCTTTGAAAAACGCATGCGTCAACATCGTCATAACCGTATTCGTTGAAATAAGCCATGGTTATAACTCCGCCCATTGAGGATGCACGGAAATTGACTTTATCGTGACCCGTCAGCTTTTTGATGTGCTGAACATATTCATTGAGCTGACCCGCAACCTCAATCGGGTCAAGCCGCCAATCATAATGGAAATAATAGCTTGTGCCCTTTTCGTGGTTCGGGTCGTCGGGCAGTTCAAGCTTAACCGAGACATTCGGGGCTGAATTGCCGTCGCCGTCAAGCTTCATTGCGCCCAGTGCATCCTCAACGGCGGAAATCAGAACATGAC
>CAYXVM010000147.1:0-5104 GCA_964468465.1 uncultured Clostridium sp. | reverse complement strand
CTTTGCAAAAAATCCTTATATTTTTTAGTTCCTACTTGACACAAGAAGATATGTCCCGTCTGGGAAGAAACTATCTTGAAGTCGGCTACTATACCGACAACTACTTTCCACAGAAAAATGTCCGATTCATTGCAATAAATGACGGAGTTGACAGTGCAGACGGTGACAACGAATTTGCACCGATAAAAAATGTAATCAACGAGCTTTATGCAAGGGACATCAGCAGAAAAGTACGCTCATCATACCGGATAAGAGGTAATTCGGGCGAACCGCTTTCAAAGCCGCCTTACGGATATATTGAATCTCCCGATAATCCGAAAAAATGGATAATTGACCCCGAAGCGGCTACTATTGTGAAACGGATATTTCAAATGAGTCTTGAGGGCAAAGGCAACGAAACGATTGCAAGGATATTACACGAAGAAAAAGTTTTGGTGCCTACATCATATATGATAGAAAAAGGCATCAGGCAAAGCGGAAGAAAACCTGCTGACCCGTGCAAATGGATGGCGACAACAGTCGGAAGAATCCTTGAAAGTCAGGAATACTGCGGAGATGTTATTAACTTCAAGACATATTCCCGTTCGTTCAAAGACAAGCGGAGATTGGCAAATCCGAAAGAAAACTGGGTAATTTTTAAAGATGTTCACGAGCCGATAGTTGACCGTGAAACCTTCGAGCTGGTTCAGAATTCCATAAAAAACACCAAACGGAGAGCACCAAAACCCGAGAACGGTGAGAAAAGCATATTCAGCGATTTGCTTTACTGTTCGGATTGCGGTCACAAGCTGTGGCATCACGTGAATCCCCGTAACAAAGATATCAAGTTTTTCAGTTGTTCCAACTACAAGAAAGACACAAGAGGCACCTGCGATGCAAGGCATTATGTCCGTGCAGATGCAATAGAGCAGGTTGTGATGCTTGAACTCAGACGTCTTGCGAAGTTTCTTGAATATGACGAAGAAGCATTCGCTGATATGCTTGCCGAGAAAACAAACGAAGAACTTATTACAGAAAAGAAACAGGTTCAGAAAGAGCTTGACAGAGCAATTGCAAGAAATGAAGATGTTGCGAGGTTGTATGAAAGGCTTTATGAAGATAATGTTTCCGGCGAGGTGACCGACGAATGGTTTATGCAGTTATCCCATAAATATGAAAGCGAAAGGCTTGAACTCAAAACAAAGATTCAGAAATACCGTGAACATCTGAGCAATCTCGGTACAATGCAGAAAGGCAAAGAGCAATTCATATCAGCGGTGAGAAAGTTTATGCAAATGGATACTCTGACAGCACCGCTTCTCAAAGAACTGATAGACAAAATCGTTGTTTACGAAACTCAGGGAACGGGAAAGCACAGAACGCAGAGAATTGTAATTTACTACCGATTTGTAGGCTATCTCGAAATACCGCTGACCGAAAGCGAATGGGAATATTACCAAGCCAACACAAGACAAGGAGTTGCGGTTGAATATATCTCAAAGAATATCCCGGCATAAAAAACTGTCCGTAGTAATCAAAAAGAGCAGGCATTCCGCCTGCTCAAAAAAATAACTGAAATAGAAAAATCGAGTGTTCACAACTTGAATCCGTTATGAACACTCGAGATGGCGCGCTGCAAGGGATTCGATTCGCACGCCTGCGGGCGCTTGGTCGCTCGCGGTCACAACGCTCCACCGGAGCGTTGCTCTGTGCCGCTCGTCCTTCGAATCCCTTTCTTTGTGTAACATAAAAGAGTAAAGCAACTTTTCGTTACTTTACTCTTTTATCTGGCGGAGAGCAAGGGATTCGAACCCTCGAACAGGTGATAGCCCGTTACACGATTTCCAATCGTGCTCCTTCGACCAGCTCGGACAACTCTCCGTATCTGCAAATCAAATGCTTCTATATTATATATGACGCTCATAAAAAAATCAAGTCTTTTTTTCATTTTGTGAGATGAATTTTATTATTTTGCCGTCATTGAAAAATAATTGCCCCGATTGCTTGGTTGCAGCCGAGGCGATTTATTATTTATTCAACATTTCAAGGATATCGGGGAACGGAGCAAGACTGCGTTTGAGTATGCCGTTCATATAGGCAATCGCAATGCCGTAATTCGTCATGGGAACGCCGTTTGAATCCGCAAATGTTCGGCGGTATTTCATTTCACGGTCATTGAGCATGCACGCTCCGCAATGAACAATGAGCGAATAAGCGGAAATATCCTCGGGAAATTCCGTTCCCGATGTGAATTCAAATTGCAGGTCTTTTCCCGTATATTCCTTTATCCATTTCGGCATTTTGACCGTTCCGATATCCTCGCATTGCCTGTGATGAGTGCAGCCCTCCGAAATTAGAACCTTATCGCCGTCTTTAAGCTTATCAAGCGCCGCCGCACCGTGAACCGCCGATTCAAGACCGCCTTTGTAGCGGACAAACAGAATTGAAAATGAGGTCAGCGGAATATCCTCGGGAACGATTTTTGAAACCACGCCGAACGCCTGCGAATCGGTGATAACAATTTTCGGCTTTCTGCCGAGAGATTCAAGAGTTTCTTTAAGCTCGGTTTCTCTTGTCACAACGGCGGCGGCTCCGCTTTCAAGCACGTCACGGATAACCTGCTGCTGAGGCAGAATAAGCCTGCCCTTGGGAGCGGCGGAATCAATCGGAACAACCAAAACCACAAGGTCGTTCGGCTCAATCAGGTCGGAAACGATTTTTCTGCCGCTCTCCCACCCTTTCGCCAATCTTGCCATCATTTCTTTAAGCTCAAAAATTCCTTTACCGCTCTTTGCGCTGACATAGATTTCATTTTCTTTGCAGTCGGGAATAATTTCAAGCAAATCAGCTTTGTTAAAAGCAATAATATAGCTGATTTTGCGTGCTTCAAAGGATGAGATAAGCTCTTTATCCGAGCTTTGAAGCCCCTTTTCGCCGTCAACCACAAGCACGGCAATGTCGCAAAGATTCATTGCCTGCTTCGCTCTCTTGACTCTCATTTCTCCAAGCTCGCCCTCGTCGTCAATGCCCGGAGTGTCGATTATAACAACAGGGCCGAGTGGCAAAAGCTCCATGGCCTTTTTGACCGGATCGGTGGTCGTTCCCTTAACATCTGAAACGAGTGAAAGCTTCTGACCCGTGACGGCGTTGACAACGCTCGATTTTCCCGCATTTCTCATGCCGAAAAAGCCGATATGCACTCTTTCGGCCGATATTGTATCATTAAGCCCCATTCCGAATCCTCCTTAAAACCTGAAATCTCTGCGATTTGAAGCCTTGATATCCCGGATATTTTGCTCCGCAATGCTTCTGACCTTTTCGCCCGGAATCTTTTTAAGTTCATCATCGATAAGCTTATATCCGATTTTCTTCGTCTCCTCGCTCGCATAATCTTCAAGGTATTCGGTCAGGGTCATCAATGCATTCGGATGACAACAGTTGAGAATCTGACCGCTCTTGCAAAGGCTCATAAATCTGTCGCCCGTTCTGCCCTCACGGTAACAAGCGGTGCAGAATGACGGAATATAGCCAAGCTCCATGAGCCATCTGACAACCTCGTCAAGCGTTCTTTGGTCGGAGACATCGAACTGCTCGGAATCATGGGGTCTCTCCTCCTCCGAATAACCGCCTACCGATGTTCTTGAAGCTCCGCTTATCTGCGAAACGCCGAGACCTATAACCTTTTCACGAACCTGCTGAGATTCTCTTGTGGAAATAATCATTCCCGTGTACGGAACGGCGATTCTTATGCAGGCTGTAATCTTTGCAAAAGTTTCGTCCGAAATGCCGTTATCGAATGCCGACGGGTCAATGTCGTCCGCTTTCTTGATTCTTGGAACACTGATTGTATGAGGGCCTACGCCGTGAACGGCTTCAAGATGCTCGGCGTGCATAAGCAAACCGACAAATTCATATTTATAGAGTTCAAGTCCGAACAGAACGCCGAGACCGACATCGTCAATTCCGCCCTCCATGGCTCTGTCCATCGCCTCTGTATGATAATCATAATCATGCTTCGGGCCTGTCGGATGAAGCTTCAGATAGCTTTCTTTATGATAAGTTTCCTGAAACAGGATATATGTTCCGATGCCTGCGTCCTTTAATTTGCGGTAGTTTTCAACCGTGGTTGCGGCAATGTTTACATTGACTCTCCTGATTGCGCCGTTCTTGTGATTGATGCTGTAGATAGTCTTGATACATTCAAGGATGTATTCAATCGGATTATTAACCGGGTCTTCGCCTGCTTCAATTGCAAGGCGTTTGTGACCCATATCCTGAAGCGCAATAACTTCCTTTGCAACCTCTTCCTGAGTCAGCTTTTTGCGGGCGATATGCTTATTTTTATAATGATATGGGCAGTAAACACAGCCGTTAACGCAGTAATTTGAGAGATAAAGCGGAGCAAACATAACAATTCTGTTGCCGTAAAACGCAAGCTTTATTTCTTCCGCAAGGCGATACATTTCTTCAACCTTTTCGGGTATTTCGCAGGCAAGCAGAACCGCCGCCTCTCTGTGGGTCAAGCCCTTGCAGACCGTTCCCTTATCGGTTTTAACGGGCTTTGCTTTTTCAAGAATACTGTCGATAAGCGTAATATTATTCTTATTCTTTTCGGCATATTCAAGGGTTTCAAGAATTTCCTCGTTGTTGATAAATTCTTCTGCTTTGAGTGATTTCGGGTTATAAATTGCCATTTTTAATTGTCCTTTCTTGGAGTCAGATTATTTCTTCCTCGTTAGATATTTTTATAATCGCCCCTGTCGGAGACGATTCTGTAACCAATATTATTCATTCTTTCCTCAAGCTCCCGCTTGTTTGCCGCCGCTTCCGCTCCGCTTGAAAGCTTGTTGTTATAAAGCTCATATTTGCTTCTGACCTCAGTCGGCGACAGATTCGGCATAACTACATTTGCGCCCGAAAGAATGCCAAGCTCTCTGCCGTTCGGCAAAGCCGTGCCGAGAGCTGTTGTTGACGGGAGCAAAATTGACGGCGATATAAGGCGGATAACCGAAAGCAAAAAGCAAGTCAATTCGGCAGATCCGGCCTCATAGGCGGCAAAGGGCGTGTCACGGTGAGGAATAAACGGGCCGATTCCGCACATCTGCGGCTTGAATTCTTCAATGAA
>CAYXVM010000146.1:0-5147 GCA_964468465.1 uncultured Clostridium sp. | reverse complement strand
GCTCAAAAACAATGTCAAGGACACCTGGCGCAAGAGATTTATTCAGGAGAGAAAAAACAGCTACGAGGTTGACGCTGATATCCTCATGCACCCCAGAGTCTGGGAGGCAAGCGGCCATGTTGCCAGCTTCTCCGACCCTCTGCTTGACTGCAAGGAGTGCAAAATGCGTCACAGAGCCGACAATCTCATTGACGATTTTGACCCCGAGGCTCATGCAGACGGCATGACAAAGGACGAAATGTTTGAGTTCATCAAGGCTCATTCGATTCCCTGCCCCAACTGCGGCAAGCATAATTTCACCCCGATCAGAGAGTTCAATCTGATGTTCCAGACCTTCAGAGGCGTTACCAATGACGCAAAGAGCGTTATTTATCTCCGCCCCGAAAACGCTCAGGGCGAATATGTTAACTTCCTTAATGTTCAGCGTTCGATGAGAGCCAAGCTCCCGTTCAGCATCGGTCAGATAGGCAAGGCTTTCAGAAACGAGATTACTCCCGGCAACTTCACATTCCGCACGATTGAATTCGAGCAGATGGAGTTCCAGACCTTCTGCAAAGAGGGAACGGACACCGACCTTTATGAGTATTTCAAGGCTTACGGCTTAACATACTATCAGGATCTCGGAATTGCTCCCGAAAATCTTCGCTTCCATGACCACGAAAAACTCGCTCACTACGCAAAAGCGGCTTGCGACATCGAGTTCCTGTTCCCGTTCGGCTGGGGCGAAATCAACGGAACTCATAACAGAACCAATTTCGACCTTACCAGACATCAGGAATACAGCGGTCAGAAAATGGAATATCTCGACCCCGAAACCAACGAAAAATTCATTCCCTTTATCATAGAATCCACCTACGGCCTTGACAGAACCGTTCTTGCCCTGCTCTGCGAAGCATATGACGAGGAGGTTCTTGACGCCGAGAAGAACGACATAAGAGTTGTTCTTCATCTGAGCCCCGCCGTTGCCCCGTTCAAGGCGGCTGTTCTTCCTCTTTCAAAGAAGCTTTCTCCCGACGCTCTCAAGGTTTATGAGAAGCTTCAGAAGAAGTTCATGGTTGACTTTGACGAGACCGGCTCCATCGGCAAGCGTTACCGCCGTGAGGACGAAATCGGCACTCCCATCTGCATCACCTTTGACTTTGATTCCCTTGAGGACGGCTGCGTTACCGTCAGAGACAGAGACACAATGCAGCAGGAACGCATTTCAATCGACGCTCTTGAGGATTACATTGCCTCACGCATCGAATTCTGATTTTTCCGGGGCGGATGCCCGCTCCGTTTCTTATAGAAAGGATGATATCTGCAATGAAGGTTAATTTTACCGAAACCGTGCTCAGAGACGCCAACCAGTCATTGATAGCAACCCGTATGCCGTTCTCGGCATTCGAGCCTGTTCTTTCAAAGCTGGACAAGGCGGGCTATTATTCTCTTGAGTGCTGGGGCGGCGCAACATTTGATTCATGCCTGCGCTACCTCGACGAAGACCCGTGGGAGAGGCTGAGAAAAATCAGAGCAGCCTGCCCCAACACCAAGCTTCAGATGCTTCTCAGAGGTCAGAATCTTCTGGGCTACAAGCATTACCCCGACGATGTTGTCCGTCTCTTTGTTAAAAAGAGCATTGAGAACGGAATTGACATCATCAGAATATTTGACGCCCTCAACGATGTCCGCAACATCGAGGTTGCCGTTGACGAAACCCTCAAAAACGGCGCTCATGCTTCGGGAACAATCTGCTACACCCTCAGCCCCATTCACAATCTTGAAAGCTATGTCAAGCTTGCAAAAGAGATTGAGGCTCTCGGCGTTCAGTCAATCTGCGTTAAGGACATGGCGGGCATCATGAGCCCCAAGGAGGGCTACGACCTTGTTAAGGCTCTCAAAGAGAATGTCAAGGTTCCCATCGTTGTTCACACTCATTCAACAACAGGCCTCGGCTTCATGACTCTGCTCAAATGCGTTGAAGCCGGCGCAGATGTTATCGACTCTGCAATTTCCTGCTTCTCGGGCGGCACTTCTCAGCCCGCAACCGAAACTCTCGTTTACACCCTCAAGCAGTACGGCTATGAGGTTGATGTTGACGAAAAGGTTTGCAAGGAAATCAATGACTTCTTCAAGCCCGTGCGTGCAAAGGCTCTTGAAAGCGGTATGCTCAATCCCGTTGTTATGGGCACTCAGACCGACGCTTTGATTTATCAGATTCCCGGCGGAATGCTTTCAAACCTTGTTGCTCAGCTCACCGCTCAGAAAAAGCTTGACAAGCTTGACGAGGTTCTTCTTGAAACTCCCAGAGTCCGTGAAGATCTCGGCTATCCCCCGCTTGTTACCCCGATGAGCCAGATGGTCGGCGTTCAGGCAACCGCAAATGTTCTTGCAGGCGAAAGATACAAGAACATTTCAAAGGAAGTCAAGAGCTACATCAAGGGCGAATACGGCAAAGCACCCGGCAAGGTCAGTGAGGAGCTTCAGAAGCTCGTTCTCGGCGACGAGAAGCCCTTCACCGGCAGATTTGCGGACACTCTTGAGCCCGGCGTTGAAGCCGCAAGAGAATATCTCGGCGACAGAGCAACCTGCGATGAGGATGTTCTTTCCTACATTGCATTCCCCGCTCAGGCTGAAGCATTCTTCGAGAAAAGAGATATTAAAAAGAAGAATACTTTCACCTATTCCATTAATAAGATTAATAACTGAGGAGGGGGAAAATGTCCGGTTTCATAAGCCAAATCAGCGCAATCGGCGCAGAATTCAAAGAAATGTTCACCGGGATTCCCGGCAGATTTTCAACCATTCTCAGCAATCTCCCCATTGCGGCAGTCGGAATCCTTGTTGTTATGTTTGAGCTTGCAATCATTGCGGTTTCGATTTTCCTGATTTCAAAGGTCGTCAGAACTTTTGTCAAAAAAGAAGATTCGGATTCGGCGGAGTCCTCCGCTTCTTCCGCTCCGGCAGCCGTTCCCGCTCCTGCTCCCGTTCCCGCACCCGCCGCCGTTCCTGCGGCTCCGTCGGGAATTGAGCTTTCGGGCGTTGACGAACCCACAGCCGCCGTTATCATGGCTCTCGTCAGCGACAAAAGCGGCATTCCGCTGAGCAATCTCAGATTCAGATCAATAAAAAAGGTGCTTGAACTGACCGATGTTGAAGAACCCGAAGCGGCGGTCATCATGGCGCTTGTCAGCCACGTAAGCGGCATTCCGCTCGAAAGACTGAGCTTCAAATCTATCAAAAAAGTGGAGGATAAATAACAATGAAATATTCAGTTAATCTTAACGGTAAAATATATGAGGTTGAGGTTGAAGAAACCCAGGCTGTTATCACAAGCGTTACCGACGCTCCCGTAGGCGCCGCTGCTCCCGTTGCAGCTCCCGCACCCGTTGCAGCTCCTGCTCCTGCCGCCGCTCCTGCCGCTGCTCCGGCACCCGCCGCTCCCGCAGCACCCGTTGCTCCCGCAGACGGAACAAAGATAACCGCTCCGATGCCCGGCACAATCCTTGCAGTCAACAAGGCTCAGGGCGAAGCAGTCAGCGCAGGCGAAGTTCTCTTCGTTCTTGAAGCAATGAAGATGGAAAACGAAATCGTTGCTCCCGCAGCAGGCACCGTTAAACAGATCCTCGTTCAGAAGGGTTCAACAGTTGAAACCGATGCCGTCCTTGCCGTTATAGGCTAAGGAGGACAATATGAATCTACTCGAGATACTCCAAGGAATATGGACTAATTCGGGCTTTGCTTCGCTTCAATGGCAGCAGCTCGTTATGATCCTCATTTCTTTCGTTCTCTTATATCTTGCAATCGTTAAAAAATTCGAGCCTTTACTGCTCGTTCCCATCGGCTTCGGAATTCTCCTTGCCAACCTGCCGAACGCAGGTCTCATGGCTGACCCGACAGGACTTATGGACACCTCAAACATAGTTGAGGGCGCTCATTGGTATGACAGCGGCGTTCTGAGGCTTATTTATGCAGGTGTCAAGAGCTCCATATTCCCCTGCCTTATTTTCCTCGGAATCGGCGCAATGACCGATTTCGGGCCTCTGCTTGCAAATCCCGTCAGCCTGCTTCTCGGAGCGGCCGCTCAGCTCGGCATCTACATTGCCTTTGTTCTCGCCCTCCTGCTCGGCTTCTCGCCTGAGGAAGCGGCTTCAATCGGCATCATCGGCGGTGCAGACGGCCCGACGGCGATTCTCGTAACGACAAAGCTTGCAGACCATTTGTTAGCCCCGATTGCGGTTGCGGCGTATTCTTATATGGCGCTCATTCCGCTTATCCAGCCTAAAATCATCAAGCTGCTCACAACCGAAAAAGAAAGAAAGGTTGAGATGAAGCAGCTCCGCAAGGTCAGCAAGACAGAGAAAATCATTTTCCCGATTGTTGTTCTTGTTCTCTGCGCCCTGATGATTCCCTCCTGCGCTTCGCTCATCGGTATGCTCATGCTCGGCAACCTCTTTAAAGAGTGCGGAGTTACCGACAGACTCAGCGAAACCGCAAGAAATGCCCTGACCAACATCGTAACAATCATGCTCGGCCTCACGGTCGGCGCAACCGCAGACGGCGTAACGTTCCTCAGCCCCAAGACCATTGCGATTATCCTGCTCGGTCTTGTTGCATTCTCGTTCTCAACCGCAGGCGGCGTTCTGTTCGGCAAGCTTCTTTATCTTATCACGGGCGGCAAAATCAATCCGCTTATCGGTGCGGCAGGCGTTTCCGCCGTTCCCATGGCGGCACGTGTCGTTCAGGTTGAGGGCAGAAAATATAACCCGACAAACTTCCTGCTCATGCACGCTATGGGCCCGAATGTTGCAGGCGTTATCGGCTCGGCAGTTGCCGCAGGCTTCCTGCTTATGATGTTCGGTTAATTATCAAATCATTTTTACACACGGGTGTGCTTGTGCCGCCCGTGTTTTTTTGGCGTTCCGTGAGATTTGAAGCGTTTCACGGACAGCCGCAAGGGTTGTCCCTACGATTTGTTTTTCAATTTGTAGGGGACGATGCCCATATCGTCCCAAATGCGGAAATAATATGTTTCGCTGTATTCACGGTAGGGCGGGGGCTTGCTCCCGCCGTTTTTTAAAAACGCAGAGGTGTTGATATATATAGGTTTTCGGTAGGGAACGCTGTCCTCAGCGTTCCGTGAAATTTGATGTGTTTTCACGGACAGC
>CAYXVM010000145.1:0-5277 GCA_964468465.1 uncultured Clostridium sp. | reverse complement strand
TGAAAATCTCAGCGTAACCGTCGGCGAATGCGTTGAATATACCGAGCCCGTCACTGAAGAAGTCACCAAAAAAGAGCCCGATGCTCCGAACATTGTTATCAACCGCAGCGATATCGGCACGGTAAAGCCCGGAGATGCCTTCACCGTTACGGTAACCTTCAATAATCTCAGCTCAACCGCCGCAACAGACGCTGTTGCAACCTTTGAGCCGAGCGAGGGATTGGCAATAAATGAAAAATCTTTTTCAAAAACCGTCGGCAAAATTGCGGGCAAAGGCTCGGCAAAAATCACCGTTAATCTCAAAGCTCTGCCCTCCGCCGCATCCGCATCACAGACCCTTTCGGTTAACCTTAAATATAATTATGCGGCTCTGACCGCAACGGCTCAGGGTACGGCGGATGAAAAGCTGAACATTCCGCTTGCAATCAGCGGTGAAGCGGTTCAAAGCGGAAATGCCGCAACTCCTAACATAATAGTCAGCAATTACAGCTACGGCGGAAGCCCGATTGCGGCGGGAGATACTTTTTCACTCTCCGTAACATTCAAGAATACGAGTGCAAAGCTGCCTGTTGACAATATTGTTATGTCGCTTGAAACAGGCGAAAATCTTTCAATAACATCATCTTCAAACACATTCTATTTCAACTCTCTGCCCGCAGGAGGAAGCAAAACTCAGACGGTTGAAATGCAGGTTCCCGCAAATGCGGCAGTCACGGGCGCAAAAGCGGATATTTCTTTCAAATATGAGTATGTGCTGAACGGCGAAAGAGCTTCTTCATCGGCATCCGAAAGTCTGTCAATCCCCGTTTATCTGCCTGACAGGTTTTCAGTCACCGAGCCTGAAGCGGTCTTTTCAACCGTCGGAGAAGAAACCGATATCTCTCTGCCCTATGTTAACAGAGGCAAGGGAGAAATAAGCAATGTTGAAGCGGTTATTGAGTTTGACTCCCCCGACTCGGCAACCTGCGAAATGCCCAAGCAGAATCTCGGCAACTTTGAAGCGGGCAAAAGCGGAACGATAGATTTCTTCTTCACCCCCAACATGGCGGGCGAAATGAGCGTTAAGCTCATAATTAACTATGAGGACGAGATGACTCAGCCGAAATCAATCGAAATCCCGTTGACCTTTACGGTTGAGGATATGATTATGCCGAGTGACGAGCCCGAGTATCCCGGCGAATATGAAGAACCCGAGGAGAGCGGCAACGCCAAAAAGATTGTTCTTATCTGCGCTGTTGTTGCCGTGCTTGCCGCTGTTATAGTGACGGTTATAATCATAGTGCTGAAGAAAAAGAAAAAAGCAAAAGTTGAAATACCCGACTCCTTTGATTGGGAAGACGCTAATCAAACAAATCAGAGGTAAAGGTTAATGAAAATAAAAGATATAATCAGAATGTGCCGTGAAAACCTCAAACGGCGCAAGGGCAGAACCTTTCTGTCTGTTTTGGGCGTTGTGGTTGGCTGCTGTTCAATCATAACCATGCTGTCAATCGGAGTCGGAGTCTCGTCTCAGCAGCAGGTCTGGATCAACAGCATGGGCGATCTGACATCAATTGATGTCTGGCCGAATTATTCCATGGGTGACAGCTCAACTCAGATCACCGATGAAACGGTTAATCAGATAAAGGCAATTCCCAATGTTAAAATGGCGGTTTCATCTCTTTCGCTTGGCAGCGCAGGCTTTGTTGATTTCGGAGTTTATGCGGGCAAAAACGACCGTTATAAATCGCAGTATCCCGAGGTTTCGGGAATTGACAGCGAAATGATACCCGAAATCGGTTATGAGCTTCTTGAGGGCGAAATGCCGACTAAAAAAGGCACCGTGCTTATCGGAGAATATTCAGATTACTCCTTAGCGGACACAAAACGCCCCGAGGGCAGGAATCAGATAGACTTTTATAACTATTTGGAATATGACAACAAGGGCAATGAAACGCTTTCTCCCGACGCTCCCGAGCCTTACACCAAAATGGTCGGCGATGAGATAAAGCTGTGCATCTATGACGAGGACGGAAAGACCGCCTATACTCAGACCTTCAAGGTCGTCGGCAGGGTTAAAACAAATTACAACCTGAGCGGCCCGACAAACAGCGGCTTCATTTTCCGAAAAGAGGATTTGAAGGTTCTCATCACCGAAGCTCAGAAAGCGCTGAACATGAAGAAAAAGGACTTTGTTTATGACAGCCTGAAGGTTTGGGCAACCGATGTTTCTAAGGTTACGGATGTTGAAACCGAAATAAAAAGTCTCGGCTTTGAAACAAGCAGTATGGCAAGCATGAGAGACGAGGTCAAAAAGCAAATGGCAACCATTCAGCTCGCTCTCGGCGGCATCGGAGCGGTCAGCCTTTTCGTTGCGGCAATCGGCATAATGAACACAATGATAATGTCGGTTTCGGAGAGGACAAAAGAAATAGGAATCATGAAAGCCCTCGGCTGTTTCGTGAGCGATATCCGAAAGCTGTTTCTGCTTGAAGCCTCATATATCGGCTTGCTCGGCGGAGTTGTCGGCTCTGCGCTGAGCGGACTGATATCATTGATAATCAACATCGTTTATGCCACCGTCAGCGGAGTTGACACCGAGGGAAGCATGCTCGTTTATCTGCTAACCTCGCCTAACAGAATTTCAATTATGCCTGTTTGGCTTTTCCTTTTCGGAGTGCTGTTTTCAATGCTTGTCGGCCTTGCGGCGGGAACCTATCCTGCGCTTAAAGCAGTGAAGATTTCTCCGCTTGAAGCAATGAAAAACGAATAAAACAGAAATGGCTTGTATCGGAAAAATTCAACCGATACAAGCCATTGTCCGTTATGTCTGAATATTTCGGATCTGACAGCCCTTATTATACATCTTTAAATTCAATAACCTTGTTTGTTCTGCCCGATTCAAAAATCGCTTCAACAAGGCGCATGAGTCTGCGCTGTTGGTCATGGGTAACAATTATGTTCTCTTTGCCGTTAAGATAAGCAAAAACATTCTTATAGTATTCGCCCCAATCCGCTTTCTGAACGGGCAGGGGATAGGTCTGAATCGTGTCGTCAGTTCTCGGAGCCATGGTTTTTGTTATGCCTGCGCCCGCAACGATGGGAACAGCGTCTCTGTTTTCCCAATCGGAGACCATAACGATTTTGCCGTTGCAGTCCCAATCATTGATAACCGCAGAGCCGTTTTCGCCGAGCATGTACCAAAGCGGAAGCTCGATGAAGTTGCTCGTTGTGACCTCAACATAGAACGAAAGACCGTCGTCAAAAATGAGAGTTGTGCGGAAGCCGTCATCACATTTTTCGTTTGTGACATTTGTAAGCTCCGCATAGACAGAAACGAGCTTGCGGGGCAGGGTCATCATCAAAGCCTGGTCGAGCAGATGGATTCCCCAGTCGAGAACCATTCCGCCGCCGTGTTCGGGCTGATTGCGCCAGTCGCCGGGGATTCCTCTTGAACCCTGAACTCTTGACTCAATGCGGAAAACCTTGCCGAGAGTGCCTTCGTCAAGCAGTTTTTTTATCGTCAGATAGTCCTCGTCCCAGCGTCTGTTCTGATGAACGGTGAAAAGCTTGCCGCATTCGTTTGCGCAGGCTATCATTTCTTCAAGCTCGCCGCTGTTCATTGCAACGGGTTTTTCGCTGATTGCGTTTTTGCCCGAACGCAGAGCGTCAATGACAATTTCCTTGTGGAAATCGTTGGGGGTTGCGACGGTAACGAGGTCGATGCGTTCATCATCGAGCAGCTCACGGCGGGAAGCAAAGGAATGAATGCCCTTTTCCTCGGCAACCTTGCCCCTCTCGGGGTTGATGTCATAGATACCGACAAGCTCGGCATATTCGCCCATTTCTTTTCGGATTTTATCAGCGTGCCAGCCGCCCATGCCGCCGTAACCGATAACGGCACAGCCTATTTTATTGTTAACCATAGTGAATACTTCCTTAATTGCAAAATGTTAATAATACAAATCAAACCCACCACATTGCGCCTGTGGGCTCGGTGACGAGGACTTCTTTGAGGAACGAAACTGCCTTTGAAAGACCCTCGTTCTGGCTCATGAGCGAATCCTCATGCTCGATGCTGATTGCGTAGTCATAGCCGACCATGCGAAGATTGGAAATAATGTCTTTCCAGTATCCGTAATCGTTGCCGTAGCCGACCGAACGGAAAATCCATGAACGGTTGATTTCATCGCCGTAGGGCTTTGTGTCGAGAACGCCGTTGACGGCGGTGTTGTATTTATCCATCTTGGTGTCCTTGGCGTGGAAATGGAAAATTGCGTCGCCCATTTTGCGGATGCACGCAACGGGATCCATGCCCTGCCAGATAAGATGGCTCGGGTCAAAGTTTGCGCCGATTTCGGGGCCGACAGCCTCTCTCAGGCGGAGAAGCGACTCTGTGTTGTAAACGCAGAAGCCGGGATGAAGCTCAAGAGCAATCTTGTTGACTCCGTGAGCCTTTGCGAATGCAACAAGGTCTTTCCAATAGGGGATAAGAACCTCGTTCCACTGCCATTCAAGAATCTCGCTGAAATCGTTCGGCCAGGGGCAGACAACCCAGTTGGGGTATTTTGCCGTTTCGCAGTCGCCGGGGCAGCCGGAGAATGTGTTAATCTGATGCAGGCCGAGTTTTTCTGCAAGCAGAATTGTGTTTCTGATGGTTTTGTCGTATTCCGCGGCAATTTCCTTGTTGGGATGAACGGGATTGCCGTGGCAGGAGAGTGCGCTTATCTCCATGTCATATTTTTTGATTATCGCTTTGAATTCCTCTAGCTTCTTTTCGTCGGAAAGCAGCTCTTCGGGGTTGGCATGAGCGTTGCCGGGGTAGCCGCCGCAGCCAATCTCGACCATTTCAATGCCGAGAGACTTGAAATATTTGAGGGATTCCTCAAGCGAAAGGTTTGAAAGCAGGGTTGTGAAAACTCCGAGTTTCATTTGCTTTTTCTCCTTTGTCAGATTATTTTTTTAAGATATGCAAGGCTTCTCGCAACATCCTCGAAGCCTGTAGGAACGGGATTGTCATTTTCGACTATAATCCATTCAATTCCCATTTCCTTTGCCGCTTTGATAACGGCGGGGATATCGCAGTTACCCTCACCGAGCGCCTTGGGCTTGCCGTCAATACCGTCCTTGACATGAAGATGAACGATATTGTCCTTATGCTCAAGCAGGAAGCTGTAATTATCCGCTCCGGCGTGGAAGCTCCAGTATGTATCGATTTCAAGCGAACAGCGCTCGCCGATAACATCAATCGGCAGTCTGCCGTCGCTCAAAGGCTTGAATTCCTCGGTGTGGTTGTGA